>JAEVZE010000128.1 GCA_023392395.1 Bacillota bacterium | reverse complement strand
GGCCTATGGATATGGAACGATTACCTGCTGCCGCTTCTGGTCCTGGGCTCCAGCGGCGGCGTGCGCACCATCCCGCTGGCGGTGCAGGTATTCATCGGAACGTACGTCAAGCAGTGGGATATGGTGATGACCTCTACGCTGCTTGCGATGATCCCGATCATTGTACTCTATCTCTTCATGCAGAAGTACATCGTCAAGGGCATGGTGGACGGCGCCATCAAGTGACATCTCCAGCCTAGCGCGTCAGGCGAAACCGCGGCATCCAAGCAAATAGAAACAAGTGAGGGACCGAGATGTTTTCTGTGGACGGAAACAGGCTCATCTATCGGTATGACGCCGAACAGATGTGGCTGGAACCATGGGGTGAAAACGCGCTGCGCATCCGCGCGACCAAATCAAAAGAGATGCCCGGGGACGACTGGGCGCTGAGCGAGCCGGTGCCGGAGCTTTCGGCCTTCATCACGGTCGATGAACATCAGGCCATTATCCGCAATGGCGGCATCACCGCGACGGTACTCAAAAGCGGCAAGGTCACCATATCCGACGCCCGCGGCAAAATCCTCATGGAAGAATACTGCCGCACGCGCAAGGACGTGCTCGACCCCAAATGCAGCGCCATCGAGGTGGAGGCGCGCGAGTTCAGGCCGATTCCCGGCGGCGATTACCACCTGACCATGCGTTTTGAATCGAAAGATGCCAACGAAAAGCTGTTTGGCATGGGCCAGTATCAGCAGCCATTCCTCGATCTCAAGGGAATGGACCTGGAGCTTGCGCAGCGGAACTCCCAGGTGACCGTGCCGTTCATGATCTCATCGCTCGGCTATGGCTTCCTCTGGAACAACCCGGCGGTCGGCCGCGCGGTGCTGGGCAAAAATGTCATGAGCTTTGAGGCCTGCTCCACCCGGATACTGGATTATTGGGTAGTTGCGGGCGATACCCCCGCGGCGATTGAGGAAGCCTATTCGGCGGTAGCCGGAAGGGCGCCGATGATGCCGGAATACGGCCTTGGCTTCTGGCAGTGCAAGCTGCGCTACCAGACGCAGGAGGAACTTCTGAATGTCGCGCGCGAGTACAAGCGCCGGGGCCTCCCGATCGACCTGATCGTCATCGATTACTTTCATTGGCCCAAGCAGGGCGACTGGCGCTTCGACCCGACGTATTGGCCTGATCCGGAGGGCATGGTCCGCGAGCTGAAGCAGATGGGCATTGAGCTGATGATCTCCGTTTGGCCGACGGTGGACAGGCAAAGTGAGAATTTCGACGAGATGCTGGAAAAAGGCTATCTGATCCGCACCGACCGCGGCCACCGGATCGGGTTCAGCTTCCACGGGGAGACGGTGCACTCGGATTTCACCAACCCCGGGGCACGTCGGTACATATGGGAAAAAATCCAAAAGAACTATGTTGACAAAGGGATCCGAACGTTCTGGCTAGACGTCGCCGAGCCGGAGTATTCCGCCTACGATTTTGACAATTATCGCTATCACCTGGGGCCGGATCTTCAGGTGGGCAACATCTATCCGGCCGAATACGCCAGGACCTTCTACGAGGGGCTGCGTTCGGTTGGCGAAGGACAGGTGGTCAGCCTGATCCGCTCCGCCTGGGCAGGCAGCCAGAAATACGGCGCGCTGGTCTGGTCGGGCGACATCGCCTCCAGCTTTGAGAGCATGCGCAATCAGCTCAGGGCCGGGCTCAACATGAGCCTGTCCGGCATCCCGTGGTGGACCACGGACATCGGCGGCTTCTACGGCGGCAACCCCGGCGACCCGGATTTCAGAGAGCTGTTCGTCCGCTGGTTTGAATGGGGCGCGTTTTTGCCGGTCATGCGCCTTCACGGCGACAGGCAGCCCACGCAGCCGCAGCACGGCACGACAGGTGGCGCGTGCTGCCTCTCCGGCGCTGACAACGAGGTGTGGAGCTACGGCCCGGTGGTCCTGAAAATCTGCGAAAAGTATATGCGGCTGAGGGAAAAAATGCGCTCTTACGTGCGGGATCAGATGAAAGCCGCGCACGAGACGGGCGCGCCGGTCATGCGTCCGCTGTTCTACGACTTCCCAAAGGACAGCCAATGCTGGAACGTTGAGGATCAATACATGTTCGGGCCGGATTACCTGGTCGCGCCGGTGACGGAAATGGGGCAGCGAGTCAAGCGCGTGTACCTGCCAAAGCAGGCGATGTGGAGGCGCCTGGAAGGCGGCGCTGTTTTCGAAGGCGGTCAATCCATCGACGTGGACGCGCCCATCGATTCGGTGCCGGTATTCCTCCGCGTGGCGCCGTAAACTTTGTCTTCCATGCCGAACGATCAAAAAGGAGATTAGGCCATGAAGTTCACGGACGGATCCTGGCTCGTCAAGGGCGGCTACGCGCTGCATAAACCGGATGTCTTGCTGGAGTACGAGGTGCGCCCGAACGGAATCCATGCGGTCGCGCTCTGTCACGGGCTGAAAACAGGCTCCGATTACACCATGGGCCCCGCGCTGGAGTACGATTTCACCGTTCCCCGCGAGGAGATGATCCGCGTTCGCGTCTCCCACTTCAGGGGCGTACAGGAGAAGGGGCCCTTCTTTGAATTGAACACCGAACCGGCCGATGTACGCGTGGAGGACACCCCCTCCGCCCTGATCCTGCGCAGCGGCAGAATGTGCATGGTGCTTGACAAGGCGGACGGTATGAACATCCGCTTCTATTTTGACGACCGCCTGTTGACCGCGAGCGGCGACGGAAGCGTCGCCTACATCACAGATGCCGATTATGAGGCCAGCCGCAGGGATGACATCGCGCACCGGAGGCCGAACCGCGAATTCACGGAAGAGACATACCTGCGCGAGCGCCTGATGCTGGACGTGGACGAAACCATCTACGGCTTGGGTGAGCGCTTCATGCCGCTGGTTCGAAACGGCCAGAACATCTCCATGTGGAACACGGACTGCGGCTCCGACAGCGAACAGGGCTACAAGAGCATTCCGTTCTACCTCTCCAGCCGGGGATACGGCGTGCTCGTCAACACGCCCGATTTCATCGACTACGAAATCGGCACAGAAAGCGTGCGCCACGTTCAGTTTTCCATTCAGCGCGAATCGCTGGAGTACATCGTCATCGGCGCGGAGGAGCCCAAGGATGTATTGACCCGATACACCGCTCTGACCGGGCGCAGCCCGGTACCGCCGGCCTGGTCGTTTGGGCTGTGGCTGTCCACCAGCTGGATCACCGATTTCAATGCGGAGCAGATTCTGCAGATCATCGACCGCATGGCGGACCTGGGCATCCCGCTGAGCGTCTTCCATTTTGACGCGCGCTGGATGGCGGATTTCCACGACTGCAACTTCCTATGGCACAAGCGGTACGGCGATCCGCGCGAAATGCTGCAAAAAATCCACGAGCGGGGCGTCAAGGTCTGCTGCTGGATTAACCCTTACGTCAGCCAGCCTTCCAGGCTGTTCGACGAGGGGCTGAACAGCGGCTATTTCCTGAAAAAACCGGACGGCAGCGTCTGGCAGACCGACCTGTGGATGGCCGGCATGGCGATCGTCGATTTCACCAATCCCGAGGCGTCCGAATGGTACACTTCCAGGCTGGGCGAAGCGCTGGAC
>JAEVZE010000086.1 GCA_023392395.1 Bacillota bacterium | reverse complement strand
TGAAATTCTTCGGAATTTCCGGGCGGTTCGCTGACAGAAGGAATTGTAATGGCCACCAGTGTATGCACTGATGGCCATTACGCGTTCCCGGCGCGCGGGTCGCCGGGAACGATGAGAGCCTTGGCCGAGACTGCCCATAAAATGATATTGAAGAAGCATCTCTTTGATTTGGATGTCATGAACCGCTTCTTTAGCCGCAGGGGCCGCTGCGCCGGGAAATCCCGGTCGGCAGCCCTTTATTTTCGCCAAATGCGGGTTACGCTATCTGGGACGCCTTCGGAATGGAGCCGGAGAAACGGGTGGCGCGCTCATCGGAGGCGACCTCGATCCTGCCGCCGTAGGACTCCATGATCTCCTTGACGATGGCAAGGCCCATGCCGCGGCCCTCGCCGTGGGTGGTGACACCCGGTTCAAAGAGGCTTTCCACAAAGGCCGGGTCGATGGCCGGCCCGTCGTTTTCCACCGCGAAGGTGAAGTCCCGGAGCGTCTCACCGATACAGATGGTAAGGTGCGGCCCACTCTTGGCTTTGAGCGCGTCCAGCGCGTTGTCGATGAGGTTGCCCAGCACCCGGCACAACTCCCAGTCGGCCGCCGGGATGTCCTTCCAGGCGGACGAGGTCTCGAGCTTCGCCTCAATGTGCCTGGCTTCACACTCGGCGAGCTTGGCCGCCAGCAGCGCGTTGACCGCCGGGATCGACGTCTTGAGCGCCTGGCCCACTCGCTGGATGTCGCCGTACACCTTTTCGATGTAGTCGCGGGCTTCGCCGGTGTCGCCCATGTCGATAAGGCCAAAGACCACCTGCAGATGGTTCATGAAGTCGTGCCGCTGCGCGCGCAGCGTGCCGTTGAGCTCGTTCACCCGGCCCAGCGCGTCCTCCAGCATGTCGCTCTGCCGGTTTAATTTGCGGGCGGCGTAAGCGTCGCGGATGTCCAGCGCCGCGCCCCAGACCACCACCAGCGCCATGCCCGACAGCGCGAGCTGCTCCAGCTGGCCAGAAAAGGCCTTGTCGCCCACGACGATGGCGAGCAGCGCCACCGCAAGTGCAGCCGCGATCTGCAGCGCGTTGATGAAAATGGCGAAAACCGCCGTCTTTTCCAGATCGATGTGCCGCCTGCGCATGGCGACGCCTCCCCGCATGTTCGTTTTACATGATCCCCCGCAGGAGATGCTATATCCAGCCCTTCATGCTCAGGGAAGCGCCGATGTCAAAGTCTCGCGCGATTGCCCCCGCTTTCTGGCGGGATCAGTATACCATACCACCGTAAATTATGCTATAATGGGCTTGTAATCGCATAAGCAGTCGCTTCTAGCCTCAACGGCAGGCGGCCGCCCAACAGAATTCAAGCGAACCTCAAGGAGGAATCGGTTATGCTGACGAAACTCAAAAAACTGGTGTGCGACGCCAACCTGCTCCTGCCCAAGTACGGGCTGGTCACCTTCACCTGGGGCAACGTCTCGGCCATCGACCGGGAGAAGGGTCTGGTGGTCATCAAACCCAGCGGCGTCGAGTACGACGTGATGAAGCCCGAGCACATGGTGGTGGTGGACCTGGAGGGCAACCGCATCGAGGGCGACCTGAACCCGTCCAGCGACACGCCCACCCATCTGGAACTCTACCGGCGCTTCGGCGGCCTGGGCGGCATTGTGCACACCCATTCCCGCTACGCCACCTCGTTCGCGCAGGCCGAGCGGGAGCTGCCCTGCCTGGGCACCACCCACGCGGACTACTTCTACGGCAGCGTGCCGCTGACCCGCATGCTGACCCCCGAGGAGATCCAGGAGGACTACGAACTCAACACCGGCCGCGTGATCGTGGAGACCTTCGAGGGCATGAACCTCGACCCGATGGCCACCCCCGCGGTGCTGGTCCGCAAGCACGGGCCCTTTGCCTGGGGCAAGAATCCCCTGAAGGCGGTCGAAAACGCCGCCGTGCTGGAAGAAGTCGCCCACATGGCGGCCATCGCCCACCGGCTCAACGTCAACGTCGAACCCGCGCCGCAGTCGGTCATGGACAAGCACTACTTCCGCAAGCACGGCGCGAACGCCTACTACGGACAGGGCGAGCACTAGCGCCGGATATCTGCCAAGGCAGCTTTCCTTACGCATGGGAACGAGCCTGTTTCCTGAAATCCTGCGAGGATTTCCGGGCGGAAACCGGAAACGGGAATGCTTTTCCCGTCGGCCGGGCAAGCGCGGCCTTTGGGGAAAAGCCAAATCCAAGCGCACAGGTCGCCGGATTTAAAAGTGGAAAGGGCTTCGGCCCTCTCCACCCTCTCCCGGAAAAAGCCTTATTCTACATGGAATGGAATTTGACGCATGTACGCAGACCTTCACATCCATTCGACCCACTCCGACAGCTCTCTGACGCCCGCTGAGATCGTGCGGGAGGCGCGGAAGAACGGCGTGGGCCTGATCGCGGTGACCGACCACGAGCTCACCGTGGGAAGCGTGGAGACCGAGCCCCTCGCCCGCGAGGCGGGGCTTGGTTTCTTGCGCGCAGCCGAGACCGAGTGCCTGGCGGAGGGCCGCTTTCACCACCTGCTGGCCTACGGCGCGGACTTTACCGAGCCCGCGCTCCGCGATCTGCTTCAGGACAACCGCCGGAAGCTGGACGAGATGAGCGTGGAACTGGTCCGCCGCATGGCGCCGGAATACCCGCAGTTGTCGCTGGAGGACTTCCACGCCTACGAGCGCGACGCGAGGCTCGGCGGCTGGAAAGGTCTGGAATACCTTCTGCGCAAGGGCGTGACCGCCGCCATCCGGGAGGGCATCCCGCTGTACAAGCAGTACGATGTCTCCTACGAGGCCGCCGGTTTCCCGCCGATGGAGGAGACCGTCGCCGCGATCCACCAATCGGGTGGCTACGCGGTGCTGGCCCACCCCTGGGCCACCGTGCCCCATCCGCACGAGGAAACCTTCCTCCAAAACGTTCACGCGCTCGTCGACCGCGGGCTCGACGGCGTGGAATGTTATTATCCGCTGCACGCGCCGGAGATCACACAGATGCTGCTGGCCCTGTGCCGGGACCGGGATCTGATCGTCACCGCCGGGTCGGACTGCCACGGCAGCTTCGGCCGCTCGCGGATCGGCCAGATGGATGTGCCCATTGAGGCGCTCCGACTGAAAGGACTAACTCCATGAACGACCTGCATCAGATGTTCCTCGAGCAGTCCTACGAGGATGCCTACGGCTTTTACCGCCAAACGCTGGAGGGAAACGGTGGCATCCCCGGCTGGGACTACGTGATTCTGACCGCCGCGAGCGAGGCGCAGACCGCGTCCTACCGCCGCCAGATCGACTACCGGCTGGAACGGGGCATGCTGCCCCAAAGCACCCACTATGCCGTGCTGCCTGATCCTGCGGGCGTGCGCATCGGCTCCGGCGGCGCGACGATGGCGGCGCTACACTATATTCGTGCGCTGGAGGGGCC
>JAEVZE010000044.1 GCA_023392395.1 Bacillota bacterium | reverse complement strand
GGCCTCAACCCCTTGAGAGGGCGGCGCCATGAACAGCACCTTCCGGTACACCGGCGCGGGGAACGCGTCGTTCCGGGGGAGGCCGATGCCGTTTTGCTCGATCGGCTCTCTTGCCAACACCTGCGTGGGCAGCGCGCACCCGTCTCGGGTGCGCATCTCGATGGGCTCGTCCCCCACCGCCAGCCACGCTTCCGCGGGCTGCGCCTCATTCGCAGAAACCGGCGCATAGACCAGCGCGCCGCGGCCGCGTACAGGCTTCATCTGGCCGCCCAGGTGGGAAAGCGCCTCGTGCACCACGCCCGCCGCGATCTGACGCGCGCCGGCAAAGCGCGCCTCCATCTCCACGTGCACCTCGTCCACGGACGAGCCGTGAATGGAATCGTGCGCGCTGTTGATGAGCAGAAACCTCCAGGCCTCGTCCAGAAGCGTCGGTCTGTCCCGGTATCCGTAGATCCTGGCCAACGCCGACAGCGGCTCCGCGTAGCGCTCGAGGAGCGCCTCGCATGCGAAGTTCTGGCGCTTCAGGTAGGAGCGCGTGGACAGCGCGCCCAGCAGAACGTACTGGTATTTTGATCCGGTCAGCTCCATGGAGTATACCTTCGGCTCGGAAAGATGTTCGCGCACCCGGCGCACATACTGCTCCACGTCGCCCATCACGAACTCGATCTCGCCCTGCATCCGGTTGGCCTCGCGGACCGAATCCCCCACGTTGATCTGCGGGGGCAGGTGGTCGTAGCCCGCGATCAACGGGATGATGCCGCTGGGGTAGCGGTCCTTGATCCTCCAGACGTTCTCAATCAGGTTTTTGGCGATGCGCGCGGGATCGTCGTGCACGGCCAGCGCCTTGTGGTATTCGAAGGACAGGTAGTCCGGGTAATACGGGGTTTCGCGCGGCTGGATCGGGTCGATCGGCTTGTGGAAGATGTCGAACGCGCCCGAATAGCTCTCGCGGAAATGGCTCGCCAGCACGCGGGAGCCGTCCAGTCCCTCGTACAGGAATTCGTCCGGGTGGCCGCCCGCCACCTCGGGCATGCCGCGCATGAACAGCAGGCTGTCGATGCCAAACCCGTTCAAAATCTGCGGCATCTGCGGCGGATGGCCGAAGTTGTCCGGCAAGTAGCCCGCGCGCATGGTCCCGCCAAACCTTTGGCACTCGCGAAGCCCGAACAGGCAGTTGCGGATCATGTTCTCCGCGCTTGGCAGCCATTCGTCAAATTGCGTGTAGAACGGGCCGATTTTCAGCTTGCCTGATGCGATCAGCGCGCGCATGGCGCCCTCGTCCTCCGGCGCGACATCGAGGTACTCCAGCAGCGGGAACACCTGCCCGTCCAGCACATAGCACGCAAAATCATCCCGCTTCGCGGCCTTCTTCAAGTCCTCCAGCGCCTCCACCGTCCAGAACCGGTAGCTTCGAAGCGGCTGATACCACTCGATGTCCAGATGTCCCGCGGTGATGATGAAACCTGTCAGCTTGCTCATGCGTTCCTCTCCCGCGCCATCGCGTCCGGGTAATTCTTTTGAAGCGGCCGGCTATGCGCTGAAAAAGCGGGGGCCAAGGTCCGCGCAAATCAAATCCAATGTTGCATGACCTTTCAAAGCTCGGTGGCCGGACGTGTAATCCGCGCGTGGAATACGGTAACCGGGGCACACAAGCTCCGCTTTTCCGCTCCGTTCCGCCATTCTGAACACGAAAACTGCTGCGTCTGCCGCTTTCAAGGCATCACGCATTGGCCTTTTCTTTATATTCCGGCCTATTGAACGAATTTGTACGGTGCTATCTATTTATATGAAGCACGCTCTCCGATCCGCCCATGCCGGATTATTAAATTCTATTCATTGGTTGTTTCCGGATTTTTCGGGTACACGAAACCGTGCGGGAGGTTATCCTTTGGTGCGCGGAGTTTTTGGGGATGGACCGAAAAGGAAATAGACATTCTTTTGCCTGTCAAACACAGGCTTGTATGAAGTCATCGGGAAGCCCGGCGCGGTTTTTTGTGCGCTTCTACTTGCCCGCATCTCGGAATTTACATTGATTATAACAGTCAAATTTCTTGACGAATAGATCATTTTGTTGCAAAATAGATTCAAAATGTTGCATGGAGAAATCGATATGGAGATTTATTGGAGCGACGATTCCGCCGACAAGGACGTATTTGTACGCCAGTGCGGCAGCGAGGTGTGCGTGCGCGGGCACCAGTATGGGCCGGCCGTGCGCGATCACTATTTGATTCACTACGTCGCGTCCGGCCGGGGCGTGTTTTATGCCGATGGGCGCGCGTACTCCATCGGCGCAAAGCATGGCTTTATCATCTTTCCCGGCCAGGAGACCACCTACCGGGCCGACGACGACGATCCGTGGGTTTACAGTTGGGTGGGCTACGAGGGGCGCACCGCGGCGATCCTGACGGAAACGGTCGGCCTGACGCGGGACGACCCGGTGTTCGAGCTGAACGCGGAGATCGACCCGTATGAGCGCATCCGGCGCATGTTCCGCGCCGCGTCCGATATGCGCCTGGGGGATATGGCGATGCTGGGGAGCCTGTACCAGCTGCTGTCGGAGATCGGGCAGGGCCGGTCCAGCGTCAACGAGGAGCCGGAAACCCGCTACTATAAAAAGGCCGTGTGGTACCTTGAAGGCAACTACCAGCGCGAAGTCCGCATCACCGACGTCGCGGCCTTCGTGGGATTGAGCCGTTCGCAGCTCTTCCGCGTGTTCCAGCGCGCGGCCGGCATGTCCCCAAAGGAATACCTGAACATCCTTCGAATCGAGCGGGCCGCGAAACTCCTACGGGCGACGGATCTGTCGCTGGAGAAGGTGGCGATCTCTTCGGGATTTTTCTCGGCCGGACGGCTGAATTCGGTGTTCCGGGAGCGCTACAACGCATCCCCAAGTCAGTATCGAAAGGCGCTCAAGCTTGCAAGCGAAGCGCTTCCGCCCCCAAGGCGCGACGAATAATGCCTTGGTGTTCCGCCAACTGCAGAAGTTGTGGAATTCGGCGAGGGATTTTCGTTCTTGGCAAGGAGACGCAGTGCAGGCGACCCTTCGGGATACGCCTTCGGCGTGAAATGCCGCACTACGGAAAGCTACGAGCGGCACCGCCAGGGGCGAAAATAACCGACGAAAACGCAAGTTCTGTGGTGGACGGAGCACTAATAATTCAGCGTTTTCGCCCACCTGAGCGATTCCAAATACAGTTCCATGAATCGTCTGGCGTCGATCCGGTCCATCGTATATGGATAGCCCGCATTGTTCCAATCGGCCGATTCGCCTGCGATCACGCAGTCCAGCAATTCCCGTTATTCGTTCCTGTCCCCAAGCCACGCTTGCTTGATCCTTTCCGAAATCGGAAGGCCGTCCAGTATTTGCTTCATCGGCCTGTTCAGCAAAACATCGATGAAGGAGAATAGCCCGGCAAAGAAAAAATCTGTCTTTTCAGGCGCGTCATGCGATTCGCCAGCCAGAAGCTCCATGAATTTTCCCCGAATTAGCGATAGTTTGATCAACTCGGCATTTTCGATGTTGCGCATGTCTTTGAGCATCATGATCGAGAACCACTTGCGCAGCTCTTCGACGCCGAGATGCGTAATCGCGTGCTGAATGGTCTTGATCTGGTATCTCGGGCCGAAATATACGGAATTCACAAGCTTCAGCAACTTATACGACAGGCCAAGATCCCGTTCAACGTAGTCGGCCACGATATGGAAGCTCGGATACCGGCAGTTCAACTCCTCCATGATGTGGAAGATGTTTGAGTTGAGCGAATGAATCTCTTTGGTGCCGATCACCGCGGGTTTGCTGAAAAAGTACCCTTGAAAGAGATCATACCCCAGCTGGGCGGCAAGCTTATAGTCCTCTCTCGTTTCGATTTTCTCGGCGAGGAACGTTTTTTTAGAGCCGTATTTTCTGATGAGTTTACGCTGAGCCTCGAGGCTTACAGCCGGGAACTCCACTTTGATGATGTCCGAATACTCGAAAAGAGGGAAATTCTCCTCCTCCGGGATAAAATCATCCAAGGCGATCTTATAGCCCGTTTCCCGCAACTTCTTGCAGGCTTCTATGGTGGACTGGGTCACCTCATCGCGTTCGAGCACTTCGACGACGACGCTTGAGGGCGGCAGGAGATAAGGGATCTCGCTGTCGATCAGCTCTTTGGAAAAATTGATAAAAGCCAAGGTCCCGTCGGTGAGGTCGTTCAGCCCCATCACCATAAAGGAATTGTAAATCAGCTCCGCCGTGGCCTGATCGTCGTCTAGGCCGGGGAAACTATTTTGATTGTCTTGACGGTACAGCAATTCATACCCGTATACCCTTGATTCCCTGTCAAAGATCGGCTGTCTCGCAACATAGATATCCATTTTGACCCCGCCTTATCTTTGGCAATCGGGACGGTGCAACCTTTCGGAGCATCGGAGCGTTATTCTCGATTTGCATTCTCGATCATTGCCTGAGCCATGTCCAGCATATTGGGATATAAGTTATCCGGAACAAAACCTCTGCCAAGCGCTCGGAACACCTGATACCTTGCGCAGATCGCCTGATTGCCCAGGCAGTATTTCTTCTTGAAGATCGCGCCAATGCCATGATCCATTGGCATCTTGTCGTTATAAAAGAGGCACCCGCTCAGGCACTCGCACTTCATCGTTTTCCCCTCCCTTCTTACAATTTCAAAACATGTTGTCCATATATTTGATGAAAATCCGCCTTCCAGACACTTGACCGTCAGCGCAGCATGCTGTACTATGATATATAACCTGTTCCAGAAAAATGTAATCCGCCCGGGGCGAGAATCATAATGCTTTTCCATATGAAATTCGCGCAAGCTGGGAAACGCCGCTCGGCATAAAGATTCCAGGCATATCGACGAAACTCTCCGTCGGACGACCGGAGCATCACAAAATTACGAAGATGCAGAAGGCTTCAATAGCTTCGCTGTACAGACGCATTCCCTGTGCAGCCTGCATAGCACAGGCCGCCTTTTTTGCGATATATTTGATCCATATGGAAAATGGGGTTGATGCAGCCCGCTTTTCACGCGAGCGCACAACCCTAAATGTCTTGGAAACCGCGTAAAGGCGCGAAGGGAGACGGCTGGCTTGGAGTTTGAAAGGACCGCCGGCACACAAAGGTTCGGCTGGGCGTTTGAACGGCGGAAGTCCTGCCGCAGCGCGGAAGGCTGGCACAAGAATAACGGCCTGCCCGGGGGCGTCTTCCGCTCAGGAGATGTCCATGTGCTGGTCGTCAGCGATTGTACGAGCGACCCCTCCTTTCTCAGCGCACTTCTCGGCGAAGAACTGCCTATGCTCGCCTACCCCTTCCCCGTCGTCATCACCGCGGGTGAAAGCTCAGGCCTGGCCAAGATTCACTGGAAGTACTCCGATGTCCCGGAGGTTGTGTCCGAAGAGGCGCTTCAGGCGGAGAGCGAGCAGCTGATGTACTGTTATTCCGGTTCGGATGCGCTGGATGAAGCGAGCAAAAAGCAACTGGACGAAATCCACTTCGTCCAGATCGAGCGCGACAGCCGCCTGCTGCGCCGCGGTCTGCGTCTGATCCTCCTGATGGGTAGCAGAGAAGACACCCATCCGCTGTTCCAGATTCTTTCCCCTTGGGTTGACGCAACGGTAATCGTTGATTCGGTCAAGCACCCCTCGTCAAGCCCGGCGGGCGGCCTGGTTCCATAAGCTCCATACATCTTCCTATAAGAGAGGAATTCCTCCCTTCCACCAGTCCGGTTCGCCGCGCGGCGGCCGGCGTTGATGGTTTCTCCCAATTTATGTTATAATGGGAAAAACCATCAGTTCCGGAGGCGCGGGATGTCAGACGATCGGCCAGTGGATACGAAAAAATTAATGCGCCTGCTGCGCGAGAACCAGGATTTCGACCAGTTTCTGGAATCCGGCGGGCAGGGCATCTCAAACCCCACGTTGACAACGCGCCTATTATCGCTCCTGAAGGAAAGCGGCCTGAGCATCGCGCAGGTTGCCGATTCCGCCATGCTGAGCCAGTCCTTTGCCTATCAGATCTTCAGCGGCACCCGCAAGCCCGGCAGAAACGCGCTGCTCAGCATCGCGCTGGCGATGCGTCTGGATCTTGAAAACCTCCAGCGCCTGCTGACCCTTGCGCAGAAAGGCGAACTCTATCCCCGCGTGCGGCGGGACGCGGCCGTCATCTACGCCGTCGAGCACGGGTTCACGCTGGAGCAGGCGGAAGATCTTCTGCAGCAGCTTGGGGAAGAATCCTTGCTGACGAAGGCCTTTCAGAGCGGCGCATAGCCCGCGCATACGCAAAGATCAAGCCATGCTGGACCCAGTTGGGAGGGGCGCATGCCATGTCGGAAGGCCCGGACACCATCAGCACAACCGCAAACGATCAGCCGGTATTTCCTGATGTGATCGCAAATCGGTTCCGGATTTCATCGCGCCTGAAGGGCAGTGGCGGGCGGCAGGTGTTTCTGCTTCAGGACAACGCAACCGGCGCGCCGTATGCGCTCAAGGTTGCGCCCCTAGAGGACATGCCCGCTCTGCAGCGTGAATACGACCTTTTGATGCGGCTGCACGACGGCGCATTTCCCCATCCGGTAACCTGTTTTTTGGAAAAGGAGCGCGCGTATCTCCTTCGGGAATACTTGCCGGGCAGGACGCTCGAAGATTTGCTGGAAGCCGAGGGCCCGCTGCCCGAGCGCCGGGCCGTGGACATCACGCGGAAGGTGTGCGCCGCGGTGGACAAACTGCAATCGCTCACGCCCCCGGTCGTGCACCGAGACATCAAGCCCCAGAACTTTATCCTGGACCCGGAAGGCGACCTTCATTTGATCGATCTGGATTCAGCGGAGGATTCCTGCGCCGCCAAGCCCTTTGACACCATGGTGATGGGCACCGCGCTGACCGCCGCACCGGAGCAATTCGGCTACCGCAGGTGCGACGAGCGAACCGATGTGTACGCCATCGGCATGCTGCTCATCTACCTGTTGACCGGCGGTTACGACCGGGTGGCCCTTCGGCAAAACCGCGTCTCCCGCTCGCTCAGGCGGCTGGTTTTTCAGTGCCTTGAATTTGATCCCGACCGTCGTCCCGCGTCGGCCCGGCAGCTCTTGGGCCTGATCGATGCTCGGAAACGGCGCTGGAAAAAACGCGCCTTGGTAGCGGTCTCCATTGCCGCCGCGCTTGCGGTGGCGCTGACACTTGTCACGAGCGGAGAAAAGCTGGTCCGGTATTTTGAGAGCGCTTCCATTCTCGCCAATGAGCCGGTACACGCCTTTTCCTCCCCCTTGATCGAGCGGGCGGTTCGCGTGCAGCTGGACAGGCCCAGCGGCAGTATCACTCAGCGGGATCTCATGGGCGTGACGGAATTGTACCTGTGCGCCGAAACGCCCTTCAAGACCTGGGATGAAACGTACGCCTTCGGCGGCTGGACAGAAAGCACCTTGCTGGACGATCTTTCAGACCTTGACAGCATGCCCAACCTGAGGATGCTCGCTCTGGGCCGGCTGGGAATCCGGGATCTGACGGAGATCGCCAAACTGCCGCTCACCCGCCTGTGCCTGACAAGCAACGACATATCGGACCTCACGCCCATCCTCGGGATGCAGACGCTGCAGCTGCTGGACATCGCAGGCAACCCCGTCTATGATCTGAACGGGCTGGAAAAGTACCCGCTTCTGGATTCTCTGAGCATTAGTTCGACGCCTGTCCGCGATTTGTCCGCGCTCGAGAAGCTGCATCTCAAGCAGTTGATCCTGTACGACATGCAGCCGGATCTCGACTGTTCCGTGCTCGCCCGGCTGGATGATCTTGAAGAAATCAGAGTTCGCGGCATCAACCGGGACGGGGTGCACGCGCTGCAGCAGTTGAAGAAACTGAAGACGGCGCTGCTGTTCTCCTGCGA
>JAEVZE010000463.1 GCA_023392395.1 Bacillota bacterium | reverse complement strand
GTATGTACCTTTGACGTGCCGCCAGCATATTTGCCAAGGCCTGGTTTTTGTTTGAGCGCGCGTCAAACCGGGTATTTTGTCAAAGACGCGTCAAAAGTGGCGCGCTTTTTTGATGGAGATTTTATGTACCTGGCCGGGAAAAATAGGCTGGTATTCTGCCGGAGCATCGTGTATAATGTTATCAACTGGTTATTCATATACTTAACATTTGACTGCCGTAGCAACTCGAAGGAGATGAAGGGGAATGCTTAAAAAAAGCTGCATTGCCATGCTTCTGGCCGGAGGACAGGGCTCAAGGCTGGGCCTGCTCACAAAAACGCTCGCCAAACCCGCCGTGCCCTTCGGCGGGAAATACCGCATCATCGATTTTCCGCTGTCCAACTGTTCCAACTCGGGCATCGACGTGGTGGGCGTCCTGACGCAGTACCAGCCGCTGGAGCTCAACCGCTACATCGGCTCCGGCCAACCCTGGGACCTGGACTTGACCAACGGCGGTGTTTTTGTGCTGCCGCCCTACGTGAAGGGCAAGAGCGGTGAATGGTACCGCGGCACCGCCAACGCCATTTACCAAAACATCAGCTTCATCGAGCAATACGACCCGGATTACGTGCTGATCCTGTCGGGCGACCATATCTACAAGATGGACTACAACAAGATGCTGCAGACCCACATCGAAAACAAGGCCGCCGCCACCATTGCCGTGCGCCTCGTGCCCTGGGAGATCACCAACCAGTTCGGCATTATGGCCACCGACAAGGCCGGCCGCATCACCGAATTTGAGGAAAAACCGGCCAAAGCCAAGTCGAATCGCGCGTCGATGGGCGTGTACGTGTTCAACTGGCAGGTGCTCAAGGAATACCTGGTGGCCGACGAGGCCGATAAAAAGTCCAGTAACGACTTCGGCAAGAACATCATCCCCAAGATGCTTTCCGACAAGCAAAAGCTGATGGCCTACGACTTTGAGGACTATTGGAAGGACGTGGGCACCATTTACAGCCTCTGGGAGGCGAACATGGACCTGATCATGGATCCGCCGCTGTTCAACCTGTACGACAAGCGCTGGCGCGTCTTTGCCAGAAACCCCATCATGCCGCCTCACTTCATCGGCGACAAGGCGCAGGTCAGCGCCTGCATGGTCACGGAAGGGTGCGAGGTCTACGGCGCGGTCAGCCACTCGGTGCTGTTCGCAGGCGTCAAGGTGGAGGAAGGCGCGGTGGTGGTGGACTCGGTGGTCATGCCGGGCAGAGTCATCAAAAAGAACGCCGTCGTGCGCCGTGCCATCGTAGGCGAGCGCGCGGTGGTGGGTGAAGGATCGGACGTGGGCGAGGGCGGGCAGAGCGAGATCGCGCTGATCGCGTCGGACACCGTGCTGCCCGCGGGGTACAAGGTGCTTCCTGGCGAACAGATCGGCCCGGAGGAGCTTGAGGCAAAGGGGGCGTCGGATAAATGAAGGACGTCATGGGCATCATCTACACCTCGAAGGACGACATCAACATGCGCGAGTTGACCAGCTCCCGCGCGGTATCGGCGCTGCCGGTCATCGGCCGCTACAGGATCATCGATTTTCAACTGTCGAGCCTCGTGAATTCGGGCGTTCGCAACGTGGGCGTCATCATGCAGAAAAACTACCACTCGCTGATGGACCATCTGGGCGCCGGCAAGGAGTGGGACCTGCACACCAGAAACGACGGCCTGTTCATCCTACCGCCCTTCCAAACCCGCGAAAACGTGGGCACCTACGAGGGCACGCTGGACGCGCTGAAGTCCAACATCGCCTACCTGCGCCGCTCCAACCAGGACCTGGTGATCCTGATGGGCAGCTATTCTGTGTTCAACACCAACTTTGAGGACATGGTGAAAAAGCACAAGGAGTCCGGCGCGGATGTGACGCTGATGTACACCACCCGCTACCGGGACGCCCGCGTGTCGCCGTCGATGCTGGCCAGGCACACCTACCTGAAGCTGGACGACAAGGAAAACGTGCTGGACTTCGAGATCGGGCCGAACATCCCGGAGAACCCCAACTTCTGCATGGACGTGATCCTGATGCGCCGTTCGATGCTGGTGCACCTGGTGGATCAAGCGCTCTCCCACGGCATGAAGGACGCGCTGCGCGACATGCTGCCCCAGTACCTCAAGCAAAAACTGCTCACCGTGCGCGGATACGAGTATAAAGGGTACCATCGGCGCGTAGAATCTGTTCTGAGTTATTTTGAGTTTAACATGGATATGCTACACTACGATATCCGGCAGGAGATGTTTGGAAGCCCGGTCTACACCAAGGTGCGCGACGAAGTGCCCGCCAAGTACGTGGAAGGCGCGCGGGCGTCCAATTCACTGGTGGCTGACGGCTGCATCATCGAGGGCACCGTGGAGAACAGCGTGTTGTTCCGCGGCGTCCGGGTGCGCGCGGGCGCGGTGGTCAGAAACTCCGTGGTCATGCAGGAGGCGGAGATCCAGGAGGGTGTCGAGGTTGAGAACGTCATCCTCGACAAGGCGGTCACGATCCGCAGCGGCAAGCTGATTGGACAGCGGGCCTACCCGATCGTGATCGGCAAAAACATGACTTTATAACAGGATCCCATTTCAAGGAGGCGATCGCCATGAAAGTGCTGTTTGTGGCCTCGGAATGCGTGCCGTTCTCCAAGACCGGCGGCCTGGCCGACGTCGTGGGCGCGCTGCCCAAGGAGATCAAAAAGTCGGGTGTGGATGTTCGGGTCATCACGCCTCTATACAGCGTGATCCCCGAAAAGTGGCGCTCCAAAATGGAGCATTTGCTCTACTTTTACGTAAACCTCGGCTGGCGCAGGCAGTATGTGGGCATTGAAAAGCTGACGCTGAACGACATTACCTATTATTTTATCGACAACGAGTATTACTTCGGCCGCTCCTATATCTACGGCCTGGGCGGCGACGAGGGCGAGCGGTTCGCGTTTTTTGACCGCGCCGTGATGGAGGCGCTGCCCAAGATCGACTTCGTGCCGGACGTGTTGCACTGTCACGACTGGCAGACCGGCCTGATTCCCGCGATGCTGGAAATCCAATACCGGGTCCTGAAGCCCTACCAGAAGATCAAGACCGTGTTCACCGTGCACAACCTGCAGTACCAGGGCGTCTTCCCGATCGAGCAGATTGAGGAACTGGTCAGCCTGGGCGGCCTCGCGTACACGCCCGACCACCTGGAATTCTACGGCCAGTGCAACTTCATGAAGGGCGGCCTGACCTTCGCGCAGAAGATCACCACCGTCAGTCCCAGCTACGCCGAGGAGATTAAGACCGCCTATTACGGCGAGCGGCTGGACGGGCTGATGCGTTCCCGCGCCCAGGACCTTCTAGGCATCCTGAACGGCATCGACGTAGAGGAATACGATCCCGCGGCCGATCCACTGATCGAGGCGAAGTTCAGCCTCGAAACGCCGGACCGGAAGGCTCTGAACAAACTGGCGCTGCAGCGCGAGCTGGGGCTCCAGGAGGGCGCGGACATTCCGCTCATCGGGATGGTGGGCCGCCTCAGCAGCCAGAAGGGGCTGGACTTGGTTGAGCGCGTGCTGGACGGCGTCATGGCCACCGGCTGCCAGCTGGCGGTGCTGGGCATGGGCGAGGACCGGTATGTGGACCTGTTCAACTGGGCCCAGTGGAAGTACGCCGGGCGCATTGCCTCCCGCATCGAGATGAACCACACGCTGGCTCACCGCATCTACGCCGGCGCGGACATGTTCCTGATGCCGTCGATGTTCGAACCCTGCGGGCTGTCGCAGATGATCTCCATGCGCTACGGCACGCTGCCCGTCGTCCGGGAGACCGGGGGCCTGAGGGACACGGTGCTCTCCTACAACGAGATTTCCGGCACGGGCAATGGTTTCACCTTCCTAAATTATAACGCCCACGACATGCTGCACGTGGTCGAGCGCGCGGTGGACTGTTACCGGAGCCACCCGGACGTGTGGAAAAGGCTGATGGACCGCGCGATGCGCGGGCTGTACGGTTGGGACCAGTCGGCCCACCACTACGTCGACCTATACAAGGAGTTGGCCAAGCCCGCTCGCAAGCCCAAAGCAGGCAAGGACGCGCCCGTAGAACTGTCGGAGGCGGCGAAAGCCGAACCTGCGCAGCCCGCGCCCGAACCCGCCGCGCAACCCGTGCCCGAAGCGGTCGCGCAGGCTCCGGCAGCGTCGG
>JAEVZE010000457.1 GCA_023392395.1 Bacillota bacterium | reverse complement strand
CGCCTCAATGTCAAAGGAAATGTCCCCCACCGCGTCCTTCGACAGCTTTTCCCGGCGGATGAGGTTCCTCAGCGAACTTCTCAGGCCCGCCTCTTTTTTGTAGTATTCAAAGGATTTGTGCAGGTGGGAAACGTGAATTGCGGTCATGGACTGCTCCTCCATCCGATCCTGTGTAAGCAAGAAGCTGCAATTCGCTGGTTTCATGACGGAAAAGACCGTTTGATTTGGAAACGTCGACAGCCGCCCGGTTCCTTGCGGCACATGGTTGCATCATAGAACTTTCCAGAGCTTCTGTCAAGGAAGCAATTCCCGGGATTTGCACGCATTTTCCGAGATTTGCGTAAGGAGAAATAGCCGCGCGCCCTCGCGGTAAAACGCGCTTCATCCGGCAAGCCCGTCTTCAGCGCCCGACGCCGGATTTTCGTGAGTTGGCCTTGAAAGTGCCGCGGTTTTGTGCGATAATATCCCCCAGGGGGGGATATTGATGCAAGGCGAAACACACGAACACCAGCACCATGCAACCCGGGCGGTCGTCAACCGCCTGGCCAGAGCCGTCGGGCACCTGGAAGCGGGCAAGCAGATGGTGCAGGAGGACAGGGACTGCAGCGAGGTTTTGATTCAGCTGGCCGCCGTGCAATCCGCGCTGCGCAAGGTCGGAAAGATGATCCTGACCGACCATATCGAGCACTGCGTACTGGGCGCCTCCGCAGAGGGCGGCGGCAGGGCCATGGAAGATCTGTCCAGGGCGCTGGATCAGTTTTTGAAGTAGGGAATCGAACATGCACAAACGTTCATGGACGGCGGCCGGCTGCGCGTTGCTGGCCGCGGCGCTCTACGCGCTCAGCGCGCCGCTCTCCAAGCTGCTGCTGGGAAAACTCCCGGAAACGCTGATGGCTTCGCTGCTCTACCTGGGCGCGGGGCTGGGCATGGCGGCCGTCGGTGCGTTCAAAAGCCGGCCTGAGGCCGGGCAACCGTTCCGCCTGGCCAAGGCGGAACGCCCCTATGCCGTCTGGATGATCGTCCTGGATATGGCCGCCCCGGTTCTTCTGATGCTGGGGCTGAAGCAGACGACGGCGGCGAACACCTCGCTGCTGAACAATTTCGAGATCGTGATCACGGCGCTGGCCGCGATGCTCTTCTTTGGCGAGGCCGTCTCGCGGAGGCTATGGCTGGCCATCGCGCTGATCACGCTGTCCAGCGCCATCCTGTCCTTTGAGGATTTCGGCAGTCTGCGCTTCTCGGCCGGTTCGGCCCTGGTGCTGCTGGCCTGCGCCTGCTGGGGATTTGAAAACAACTGCACCAGGATGCTGTCAAGCAAGGACCCCATGAAGATCGTGGCCATCAAGGGCGCAGGTTCCGGGCTGGGCAACCTGATCATCGCGCTGGCCCTGGGCGAAGCAGCGAGCGACTTCCTTGCCGTCCTGGGTGCGTTGGCGCTGGGGTTTGTGGCCTATGGGCTGAGCATCTACTTCTACGTCTGCGCGCAGCGCTCGCTGGGGGCCGCCAAGACCAGCGCCTACTACGCCGTCGCCCCCTTCATCGGCATGACGCTGTCGTTTCTGATCTTCCGCAACGTGCCGGGGACGCCCTTCTGGATCGCGCTGGGCCTCATGATTGCGGGCGTTGTCTTCGCCGCTACCGATATACAAAACGTGCGCGACTTACAAGAGCCAGCGGATTGTCGCTGAAGCCTGCCAAGGCATCGTCATCCCCCTGCGCCTCGTGCGCCCGGAACAACACAACGGTCACCAGGACATGTCCTGGTGACCGTTGTGTTCACGAATTTTACGCGTGCCTCTCTCCGAGCACCTCATCGTTCACAAAGCGGCAGATTGTCTCCGCTGTTTCCGGCGTCAGCGGGCGGCAAGGCGGGCGAACCGCGGGCGACATGCCCTCAATCAGACAGCTGACCGCGACCTTGATCGCCTGGATGAAGGGCGTGGTCATCCCGTACAGCGGCATCAGCTGATTGATGCGCCGCTGCATCCGCTCGGCCAGATCAAAATCTCTGGCTTCATAGGCGTCAAGCAGTTTGCGGAACACCTCCGGCGCCAGGTTGTTCATCCCTGAGATGACGCCGCTGCCGCCGCCCATCAGGTTCACCAGCGCGTATTCGTCGTAGCCGGAGTAGATTTCAAATTCCGGGCGCGACGGAAGAACGGCGTCAAACAGCGCGCGCGTGTGGCTGATGTTGTCCACCGTATCCTTGATGCCCACGATACCGGGCAAAAGCGAAAGCCGTTTCACCGTTTCCGGCGCGATGGAAACGCCCGTCCGGTCGGGAAAATTGTACAGAATAATCGGAAAGCCGGAGGCCTTCTCCGCCGCCGCGTAGTATTCGTACAGGCATTCCTGATCGCCGCCGATGTAGTAGGGCGAGACCAAAACCGCCGCGTCGGCCCCCGCCACGCGCGCCTCCTCCATCAATTCCAAGGTGTGCGCGTACACCGTATCGCCCGTACCCACCAGGACGCGCACGCGGCCCGCCGTTTGCCGGATCGCGAATTTCAGAAACGCAACCCGTTCGGCCAGAGACAGGCTGAAAAATTCTCCGATGCTGCCCAGAAAGAGGATTCCGCCCACCCCGCCCGCGATCACCCGCTCGATCTGGGCGGCGGCCGCGTCGTAATCGATGGTCAGGTCCTCGTGAAACGGGGTGATCATCAGACAGATCATGCTGTGGTTCAAGTCTAGTCCACCTCTTTTTCATCGGGATCACACGATCTCCATTGTACGCGCGGCTCACTGGGCTGTCAATGGCCGGGCCAACCACGACATTTCCTTGCATAAAGATGATTTTACGGGCAAAAACCGCGAAGCGCCGGGCAATTGGCGGCTTCGCGGTTCAGACTGTTCTACGTTGCGGGTGCCGGGTCACATCACCAGCACGCAGCGGTCCGGCAGATGGAGCATCTCGGCCATGTAGATGGGCTTACCCATCT
The DNA here is from genome assembly GCA_023392395.1 of Bacillota bacterium. Classification (GTDB taxonomy): domain Bacteria; phylum Bacillota; class Clostridia; order Christensenellales; family Aristaeellaceae; genus JAEZHK01. Next base: position 3,892 of record JAEVZE010000457.1, on the reverse strand, counting down.
CGTTGTACCCCACGCCGATGACCTTGAGCACAGGCGCGCTGCGCTTGGTACCCAGGAGCTTGCTCTCCTCCGCGTTCGTATAGGCGATTTCGACGGTGGAGCAGATCTGCTTGGGCTCAATGATATCGTACTTGCTGAAGAGGATCTTGCGGATGGAGCCCTCCAGGTTCTCCTGGATGATGTCCTTGTAGGGCTCGGCGTAATAGTTCCGCTCCAGGCGCACAGGCATGTTGTTTGCGTAGCGGATGCGCTCCATGTATGCGACGCTCTGGCCTGGCGACATATCCAGCGCTTCCGCCAGCCGCTGATCGGCCTCAACGAAGCCCACTTCCACGACCTTGCTGCCCGGAACCATGCCCAGCTTCTGGCAGGTTCTGGAAAAGCTGGTGGCCGACGCCTCTTCGCGGAAGCGAATGTCCTTGACGAACGTACCCTTGCCCTTCTTGCGCACGAGGTAACCCTCGTCCACCAGTTCCCCATACGCCTTGCGCACGGTGATCCGGCTGATCTGGAACTTGTCGCTGATCTCGGTTTCGGACATGACATGACCACCAGGCTGCAGATGGCCCTGCGCGATCTGCTGCTGGATGTACTCTTTCAACTGGATGTAGATGGGTACTTCGCTGTCCTTGTTTATCATAATAGAATTATAACCTTTCCGATTTCTATCCACAAGCCGGACCGCAAGTTAAGATTTCAGGCTTGGCTGCGCCGGATCCGCCCGGAACAGCGCCTTGAGCGCGGCGGCGATGCGCTGGTACTCCGCGCACCGGACGCCGTAGTCCCGTCCCGGGGCGATCCCCTCCCGGACGCGGACGAACGCGTGGGCTGCGTCGCTGTAGGAAGCGATGTCGCCCAGCGCCTTCGCGCAGACCATCGCAAGGCCCATTACGCCGGAATCGGCGGAATCAAGCGTCGCGATGGATTTTTCGAGCACGTCCGCCTTGATCTGCATGAACAGCTTCGACTTCGCGCCGCCGCCGGACGCGACGATCCTGCGAACCGGCACGTTCGCTTCATCAAACAGCCGCATATTGCTCCTGGTCTCAAATGACAGCCCCTCCAGCACCGCGCGGTACATGGTGTGGACGGTGGTGTCGCAGTCGACGCCGATGAAGCACGCGGGCGCGCGGCTGACCGCGTCCATGCAGTTGACGCCGGAAAGGTACGGCAAGAAGTACAGGTTGCCGCAGTCCCCGGCGCACAGATCGTCTGCGACGGCGTAAAGGGACCGTCCGTCCGCCGCTGCCGCCGCATATTCGCTCTGGTGCGACTGCACGAACCACTTGATGGAGGTGCCGTGGGACAGTTGACCGACCGGCATGATGTAGCGGCCTGGATCTATGAACGGCTCCATGCAGATCTGATGCCGGAACAGAAGTTCCCGCCGGATCCGTGCCGCATCCACGACCAGGTTCAGGCTCTCGGTGGAGCCCTCGCCCATCAGAAGATCGCCCGGTTCGATGACGCCGGAGCCCAGCGTCGCCGCCACCTGATCATGCGCGCCCACGACCACCTGAAGCTCCTTTGGCAGGCCGCATTCAAACGCGATGGAGGGCAGGATGCGCCCGGCCAGTGTGCCGGTCGCGGACACCTCGGAATATGGTTCAGACGAGAGGCCAAAGCGACGGAGCACTTCCTCCGACCACGCAAGCGACCCGATGTCGAAGAACATCGTTCGGGAAGCGGTCGCCGGATCGACCACGCGCTCGCCGGAGAGCTTGTAGGTCAGGTAATCTCCAAAAAGGAAGATGCGCCGGGCGCGCTCCAGGAGGTCGGGCCGGTGCGCCTTCATCCACAGGAGTTTGCTCAGCGAGTACATCTGGTTGACCGGCACGCCGGTGATCCGGTAGAGCGCCTCGGGGTCGAAGCGAGCGCGCACCTCCTCCACGGCCCCGGCGGCGCGGGTATCCAGATAGACGATCGCGTTCGTGAGCGGCTCATCGTTTTCGTCCAGCAGGATCAGCGATTCGCCGATGGACGACACCGCGATCGCGCGCGCGCCGCCCGCCGCATGCGCGATGCCGCGCAGCGCTTCCAAGACCGCCGCCCACACCGTGCGCGGGTTCAGCTCCACCCAACCGGGCTTGGGGAATTCAAACGCGTATTCGCGGCTTGCCACCGCGAGAATCTGGCCGGATTCCCCGATCACCGCCGCCTTGCACCCGGAAGTACCCACATCCAACCCAATGTACATTCGCATTCCTCCACGATACGGTATGAAACGAACGGCGCCCGCGCCCGAAAACGGGCGCGAGCAGACTATTGAAAACCTTCGTCGTACTTTCCAATCGTTCCCGGCGACCCGCGCGCCGGGAACGTGTTTCAACTACCAGTGCGCACACTGGTAGTTGAAACACTCCCTACGGTCAGTGAACCGCCCCCCGGAAATTCCAAAGAATTTCAGGCTCACGCAGCTTTTCTTCCAATGCGTTGAAAAGCCGCGCGGCGGATTTTCAACGCATTACACGCGGTAGGCGTTGAGCAGACGCAGCTTCTCCAGCGCGACCTTTTCAATGGCCGCGCGTGCGGCGGCCATCGCCTCCACGACCTCGCAACGGGTGCCGTGCTCCTGGAAGAAGTCCTTGAGCGCCGTGTTGTAGGCGATGAAGAAGTCGGTGCCGACGTTGAGCTTGGCGATGCCCAGCTTCACCATCCTCAAGATGTCTTCGTCCGGCGTATTGGAGCCGCCGTGCACGACGATCGGGCAGGGCGTTTCGCGAACCAGCTCCTCCAGCAGTTCAAAATTGATCTTCGGCGTGTACTTGTAGATGCCGTGGGCCGTGCCAATCGAAACCGCCAGGCAGTCGATGTTCGTGTCGCGCACAAAATTTCTGGCAACCTCGGGATCGGTGTAGCCGGAGGCGATGGTCTCCAGCGTACTGTCGGCGGTGTGAATGGTGCCAAGCTCGGCTTCCACCGACACATTGTGCTTGTGCGCCAGCTCCACGACGCGGCGGGTTTCGCGGACGTTCTTGTCGTAGTCCTCGCTGGCCAGGTCGATCATGACGCCGGTGTAGCCATATTCGATGCACGTTTTGCTCAGCTCGAAGGAATTGCCATGGTCCAGGCCCATCGCGATTTTCACCTTCGCGCGGTTGGACGCGACGGTCGCAATCGCCTGCATGTAGTCGGCGCCGGCAAAGGCGACGTGGTCGCGGTAGGTCTGTACGATCAGCGGGGAATCCGCCTTTTCCGCGGCGGATACGACCGCCTGGACCGACTCCATGTTCATCGAATTGAACGCGCCAATCGCGCATTTGTGGTCTTTGGCGAACTTCAGGATTTCGGAATAGTTTACAAGGGCCATGAGGCATTCCTCCACATCTTTTTTGTAGGGCGCATAAGGGTCAGAGCACGATTTCGAGGTGCTCCGCCTCTGGGAAATCGCATACGACGCAGTCGTTTCCGTAGACGCGCTCTGGCATGATGATCATCAGGTGCAGAACGTCATTGTGGATCGGGTAGGGCGACAGGTGCCACACGCCGGTGTTGAGCTTGACCAGGGTTCCCTTGGGGATGATGAACGCCTCGGTCTTTTCCGGCGTGATCACATGGTTGGACGGCGGCGCGACGTGCATCACCGCGTCGTCGTCGATGAAAAAGATGCCCTCGCCGGTGTGGTTGTGGTACTCCGAGCGCGTGACGAGCATCCTTTCCGGTTTATTGACCGTGAGCGGCGAAAACGCGATTTGCACATTGCCGCTGACAAAGAGCTGGACCGGATCGGGATAGAACGCGCTCTCCTCGCCGGCAAAGCAGTTGCCAGTGGGATTTAGCATGCTGGCGAACGAGCCGTAGGGGCGGAAGTTCTCGTTCGTGACGGGGACAGCCTTGATGGTTCTCATGCCATCTTCACCCTTCCCTTTCTCTCCTTGCGGATGACATCCAG
>JAEVZE010000412.1 GCA_023392395.1 Bacillota bacterium | reverse complement strand
GCTTCAACCTGATCGAAACCGAAAGCGAGCTGGTTCTGGCAAATCTCCGCAGGATGGAAAGCGAATTCGCGATCATGCGCACCGATTTTCTGGATCCGGCGGTGTTCAACATCACGCCGCTGGTCGTCGACCACCTGATCGCCCTGGTTTCCGACAAGCACCCCATGGCCAAGCGGGAGCGCGTGTCCCTGTCCGAGCTCAAAAGCGAACGGTTCCTGCTGCCCACGACGCAGTCGGACCTGCACAAAATCTGCGTCAACGCCTGCGCCCGGGCCGGCTTCACCCCCAACGTCGTCTACGCCGTCAGCGGAAAGCCGGAGATTACCTTCGGATTTGTCCGCAAGGGCGACGCGATCTCGCTGGCCATGGAGAAGGTCATGAACCACTACGAGATGCCCGGCTGCAAAATCATCCAGCTCGAGGAGGACATTCAAAGCACGACCGCGCTGGTGCGGTTCAAATCCACCGCGCTCAGCCCCACCTGCCGGAACTTTGAAAACTACCTGTCGGTCCGGATGCGGCCGTAGGCAACTCTCGTATTTCGAATACCGACATGCCCAAATGGAATCGATGGAAACGCAACCGCCCTTGACAGCTTCCTCTGCAAGGGCTTATTTTTGTATTCGGGACAAACGCTATGGGAGGTATGTACTATGAAACGCGTGGTATTGTCCGAAGCCCAGTCCCGAGACTATCTCTCCCGGTTGTTTCAGCATATGGGCAGTTCCGCGGCGCAGTCCGACATCGTCGCGGATCACCTGACGCTGGCCGAAATGCGCGGCCTCGCGTCGCACGGCCTTTCCAGAATTCCTTTCTACACCCGGAAGCTGCGCGCCGGCGGATACAACGCGCGCCCCAACTTTACGGTCGTTCAGGAAACGCCCTCGACCGCGCTATTGGACGCGGACAATGCCATCGGCCTCGTCTCCGGCACCTTCGCGACGCAGCTCTGCATCGAAAAGGCGCGCGCGACCGGCTGCGCCAGCGTGTCGGTTACCCACGCCAACCACATCGGCTACCTCGCCTACTATACGATGATGGCCGCGAAGGAGAACATGATCGGTCTGGCAATCTGCAACGCAGGCGCGTGTACCGCCGTGTGGGGTACCAACGAGCGCGTGCTCGGCACCAACCCGCTCAGCATCGCGCTGCCGGGGCTCGATCGTCCGGCGGTGGTGTTTGACGCGGCGACCAGCGTCGTGGCGCAGGGTAAGGTGGCGGTAGCCCATATCGAAGGAAAGCCCATCCCGGACACCTGGGCGTTCGGGCCGGATGGTCAGCCCACCACCGACGCCGCTGAGGCGCTGGAGGGCACAATGCGACCGTTCGGCGATTACAAGGGCTCCGGGCTTGCGATGATCATCGCCCTGATTACCGCGGGTCTTGGCGGCGTGGCGTTTGACATGGAGGAGGAGAACCTCCGCAGGATTCGCGAGGACGCGCTGGGTTCGGATCTGTCGGACTTCTTCATGGCGGTCGATATTTCCGCGTTCACCGATGTTTCGCTGTTTCGCAGGAGGGTCGATTCCTTCGTCGGCCTTGTCAAGGCGTTCCGGTCCGCGCCGGGCTTTGCCGAAATCCTGATGCCCGGAGAAATCGAGTGGCGCAAGTATCAGAAGGCGCGCGCCGAGGGCTTCGAAATCGGAGAAAATCTGTACGAGGTTTTGCGGGAGACCAACCGCGCGCTGGGCTTCGAATATGACACCGGCGCATGGGTACAATGAGAAATACGGGAGGGATCGGAGATGGAACTTCGGAACATTCTGGAACAGCTGGCCAGGTATGATACGGCCTCGATCACCAACGTGGTCGCCAGTTATCCCGGCGACAAAACCGGCTGTCTGGGCCTCTACAATCCGTGGACGGTCAACTGGTACACCGACCAGCGCATCCGCTGCATCTTTCCGGAGCTTGGTCCGCGGGTCGGCTACGCGGTGACCGTCCGATATGGCATGCCCGACGCTCATTTTAACCGCTTGGACTTTGGCGATGTGCTGCGCGCGATCGACGCCTCTCCCAAACCCGTAATCGTCGTCATGGAGCAGGCGCTGCCCGAGCACATCAAAAACAAGAACGGCCTCTCCGGCGGCAACATGACCACTGCGATGAAGCGCGTGGGCTGCGTGGGCGTGGTGTCTGACGGCCCGTCTCGGGACATGAACGAGATCCGCGAGATGGACTTTCAATACCTCCTGACCGGCGTATGCCCCGGCCACGGTGACTTCCAGATCGACGCGATCAACGCGCCGGTGTCCGTGTGCGGCATGGACGTGGCGCCGGGCGAAATCATCCACATGGATGAGAACGGCGCGTGCAAGTTTCCGGCGGACAAAGCCGAGCAGGTTTTGGAGCTGGTTTCAAGGCTGTGCGCCGAGGAGTCCGGGCATATGAAGCAGATGCGCGAAGCCGCAGGCGTCGACGATTTGGTCGATCTCTTTCTGCAAAAGAAAAAGGACAAGATGTAGACGCGATGCAATCGACGCTTTCATAGGAAATCGCTGGAGCCGGCGGTGTGCGTGCGGACTGCGCGCACATCGCCGGCTCCAGCGTTTGGGGGGATTATTCAAGCTCGGTTATCAGGCATTCACGATATGACATCGAGTCAGCATCCGGTATGAATACCGTCTTGATCTCCTGCGGAGCAAACGACAAACACATTTCCCGGCCCGCGCACAGCACCTCGACATTCCGCGCCCCTGCGCCGGACGCTTCGAACAGGCGCAGGACGTACCCGTCGCCGTCTTCGCTGCGCTTAAAAACCTCGGCGATCACGTTGCCACAAGAGATTTCGATTCCGCTGTGGCAGGGCGGCAGGTTCCCCTGATGATAGGTCTCTACGATGTGCTCCGGGGGCTGGTTCATCAGGCGAGCGGCGCGAACGATCCCGTCGATCGTGCCAGGACAAGGCAGCAGTGAATACTGGAATTCCCCGACGCCCTGGTCGGTGTACTCCATCTGCTCGTCCCGTTCCCCGTAGTGGTCGGCATAGGCCGGGGTGCGCACCGCCATCATGCGCAAAACGTTGTCCTTCATGGAAAAGCTATACTTGCCGTTGTTGATCAGCGCAAGACGGGGTGCGCCGTCTTTGGCAACCGCGACCCATTGTTGAGACGGTTCCTCCAATCCGTCCGACTTCTTGGTAAGAAACCCGTAGGGCATGGAGTAGACGGGCTGCCCATCCTCGACCGCCAGCGGGAAGCACAGCTTGATCTGCTTGTGGCGAAGCCGTACCTCCATCTTGACGTTCACGTCAATTTGGGCGCGACCGGACAACAGACTGTACTCCTGCCGGAGTATGGTGTCCTCAAAGCGCTGTTCGATGCGGATGCAGGCACGCACGGGTCCGTTTTCGCAAACGCGAATCACCGGCTGGCCGAAACGCCCGGCTTCCTTTGAGAACTCAAAGATGCCATGCGCCCAGGTATCGCTGTCGCTCTCGTCGATCACCGCCGCGTATCCGGGCGTGCTCAGCAGTTCTTCTCCCCCAGCCTTGTTAAAAATGGAGACGATGTCGCCGGTTTCCCGCGAAAACTCCACGCGGAGGAATTCGTTCTCCAGCGCGGCATTCTCCGCGTGCGCAAAACCCTGTCCTTCCGCGAACGCAAACTCGCGGTCCTTAAAAATCCAGTACGTCGCATACCCCAGCGCAGGAAGCTTGGCCACAAACAGCGTGTTGTAAATGTCCTTTGTATTGGTCTGGCTGCCACGAATCCTCTGCACGGGCACGGGAACGCCATCGTGGGTCGTCACCCCGGAGATTTCCTTATTGATTCGAATCGGCGCTTCCACTTCGAAGGAATGCGGATTGAAGACGATCACTGGAACGCCCTTGTTTTCCTGCTCCCAGATCATCCAATCCTTTTCCTTTGATAAAACCGGGTTGCTCCCGCCCGTCGTATCCACGCTCCAGGAAATCTTTTGCAGAGCGGCGTTGGACAATTCCGCCGCGATGTTCAGGCTTTCGCCAAAGGCTTCCACGGCGTCCTCGTAGGCTTCCTTGATGCAGCAGCCCGCCAGAATGTCGTGGAACTGATTGAACAGGAGCTTTCGCCACGCGCGCTCCAGAAGCGGGCGGTCATAGGGATGACCGAGCAGCGCGAAGGCGCAGGTCATCAACTTTTCGGCGCTGAGCAGCCGGTTCTCCGCCCTTCGGTTGAGCATTTTAACGAGCGAATTCGCGGCGTAACACCCGCTGGCATGATGCTGCAGATCTCCGGTCACCGTCGGAATCCCTTCCTCGGGCGCATCCGCGAAATACATCTCCGGCGAGGCAAAGCGCACGGCGTCCGGCTGCTCCCTCCGGAATTCTTCGATCGCCCGCAACGAGGCGATGGTCGGACCACCGCCATGATTCCCGACGCCGTAAAAGCACATCATCGGCAGATTCTCATCCTGCTGCAGGCGCTGCGTCGCCCGGATTTTGATTACCGTCGGGTGCTGCCCCGCAAACGCGCTCGTATCCAGATTGCCCGTCCAATCGCCATAGCTGATCGGGATGCGGAAGGCTTTTACTACGCTTCCGTCCGGGCTCCGCCAGCGGAACAGGCTGGCCGGGAGATCTTTTTCGCGCTCGTCAGGCCGCATAAACACATAGGCGTTCATGCCGGATTTCTGATAGATTTGGGGCAGCATCCCGTTGTGCCCGAAGGAATCCACATTGTAACCCACCCGGGCGGCGCGCCCAAACCTTTGTTGAAAATAGCGCTGGCTGTACAGTGCGTGCCGGCAGAA
>JAEVZE010000345.1 GCA_023392395.1 Bacillota bacterium | reverse complement strand
CCCCCCTCTCCCGCAGCGCTTCTTGCCCACACAACCAAAGGAGGACAACCCAAATGAAAAAGCTCATGGTCATCGGCTGCGGCGGCGTCGCCTCCGTCGCCATTCACAAGGTCTGCCAGAACGACCAGTTCTTTACCGATCTGATAATCGCCAGCCGCACGGTCGCCAAGTGCGACGCGCTGAAGAAGGAACTGGAAGGCAAGACCCGCGTTCGCATCCAAACCGCCCAAGTGGACGCCAGCGATGTCAATCAGCTGGTGAAGCTGATCGAGTCCTTCGGGCCAGACGCGGTATTGAACCTGGCGCTGCCCTATCAGGACCTGACCATCATGGACGCCTGCCTGACCACCGGCGTTCACTACATCGATACCGCAAACTACGAGCCGGAGGACACCGCCAAGTTTGAGTACAAATGGCAGTGGGCCTACCGCGAGTCATTTGAGAAAAAGGGCATCACGGCGCTTCTGGGCAGTGGGTTTGACCCGGGCGTGACCAACGTGTTCACCGCCTACGCGCTCAAGCACTACTTTGATGAAATCAACTTCCTGGACATCCTGGACTGCAACGGCGGTGACCACGGCTACCCCTTCGCCACCAACTTCAACCCGGAGATCAACATCCGCGAGGTTAGCGCCAAGGGCTCCTATTGGCAGGACGGCCACTGGGTTGAGACCGAGCCGATGGAGATCAAGCGCGTGTACGATTTCCCGGAGGTCGGCGTGAAGGACATGTACCTTCTGCACCACGAGGAGATCGAGTCGCTGGCAAAAAACATCCCCGGCATCCAGCGCATCCGCTTTTTCATGACCTTCGGCCAGAGCTACCTGATCCACCTCAAGTGCCTGGAAAACGTGGGCATGACCTCCATCAAACCCATCGTCTATGAGGGCAAGGAGATCATCCCGCTGCAGTTTTTGAAGGCCGTGCTGCCCGACCCGTCGTCGCTGGGCCCGCGCACCAAGGGCAAGACCAACATCGGCTGCATCATGACCGGCAAAAAGGACGGCAAAGAGAAGACCATCTACATCTACAACGTGTGCGCCCATCAGGAGTGCTACCGCGAGGTTGGCTCCCAGGCCATCGCCTACACCACCGGTGTGCCCGCGATGATCGGGGCGATGCTGGTCATGGATGGAAAATGGCAAAAGCCGGGCGTGCACAACATGGAGGACTTCGATCCCGATCCGTTCATGGACGCGCTGAACCAGTGGGGCCTGACCTGGCAGGTGGACGAGCATCCCGTCACGGTGGACTGAAATGCAGCGGCGTGACCTGCCTACCCCCTTCTATCTGGTGAGCGAAAGCGCGCTTCGGCGCAACCTTCAGATTCTGAAGGGTGTTTCGGAGCGCACCGGCTGCAAGATCCTGCTGGCGCAGAAGGCGTTTTCTATGTTTTCGGTGTACCCCGTCATCGGGGAGTACCTGGACGGCGCGGCGTCAAGCGGCCTGTTTGAGGCGCGGCTGGCCCGCGAACATATGCCGGGGGAGAACCATACCTTCTCCCCCGCCTTCCGGGACGACCAGTTTGACGAGATCGCGTCCGTCTCCGATCACATCGTGTTTAATTCCCTCGCGCAGTACGAAAAGTTCGGCGCTAGGGCCCGCGCAGCCGGGGTGGGCTGCGGCCTTCGCGTCAACCCGGAGCATTCCACGCAGGAGCACGCGATTTACGACCCCTGCGCGTCCGGCTCGCGCCTGGGCATCCCGGCGGGCGAGGCGCTCCCGGAGCTTCCGGCGGGCGTGGAGGGGCTGCACTTCCACACGCTGTGCGAGCAGGATTCCGACGCGCTGGAGGAGACGCTGGAGGCGGTCGTTCAAAAATTCGGCCCGTGGCTTAAAAAAGTGCGCTGGATCAACTTCGGCGGCGGGCACCACATCACCCGCCCCGGCTACGACATCCCGAAACTCGAAACATGCATCCGAAGGATGCAGCGGGAGTACGGACTCAAGGTGTACCTGGAACCTGGCGAGGCGGTGGCCCTGAACGCTGGAGTCCTGATCACTGAAGTGCTGGACATTGTGCACAATGGCGTGGACATCGCCATTCTGGACGCCTCCGCCGCCTGCCACATGCCGGACGTGATCGAAATGCCCTACCGGCCGCCGCTGGCGGAGCCAGGCCAGCCGGTAGACTTTACCGGCAATCAACCGATGGCGGGCCAGCCCGGCGAGAAAGCCCACACCTACCGCCTGGCGGGGCCCACATGCCTTGCGGGCGATGTGATTGGCGATTATTCTTTCGAATACCCGCTCGCTCCCGGCGCGCGCCTTGAATTCTGCGACATGGCCATCTACACCATGGTCAAGAACAATACCTTCAACGGCATGCCGCTCCCCGCCATCGCCCTCGAGCATCCGGACAGTTCCTGCCGCCTCATCCGCCGCTTCTCGTACGAGGACTTCAAAACCCGCCTGTCGTAGGGAGAGACGGGGAGAACGCCGGGGCGCTGCCCCGGACACCGCCAGAGGGATTGAATCCCTCTGGACTCCCCACAAATGGGATAAAAGAAATAAAGCCGTCACACCGGGCTGGTGTGGCGGCTTGTGCTATAGTACCACTCAAGGCTGTGCGTCGTAATTCTCAACGCCCCGCGTGGCGGTATTCCGCGATCTGCTCCACCAGCGCCTCCAGGTTCTCGAACGGGAATCCGTTGTCGGCCTCCACGTAGAACCAGGAGCCGCCATCCCCCATGCGGAATGTCTCGTACTCGCGCTTGACGAGATCCCGAACTTCCCGGGGCTTTCCATAGGTCATAATGTTGGCGCGGTCGGTGTGGACGGCGACGGCCAGGCCCAGTTCGCGGCAGCGCGCGGCCAATTCCGCCATGTTGAAAGCGGGCAGCTGGGGCCAGATGGCGGTGGCGCCCACCTCGCGAAGATCGGGCAGCAACTCCATCACTTTGCCGCAGCTGTGGAACAGCACGTCAAGGCCCGCCTCCGTCGCCGGTTTGAACAGCGCGGCGAGCCTTGGCTTGAAAAAGCCCCGCCACATCTCCGGCGACAGGAGAAGCCCCCGCTCCGTGCCGTAGTCGTCCCCGAAGGCGATGCCGTCCGCGCCGGTTTTTATGGCCAGCTGAACCTCGGCCGCGCTGCGGTCCACGATCATGTCCGCCAGGCGGTGGATGTCCGGCTCGTCCAGCGCAATGTCGCACAATACGTCCGCGTCCCGCCTGAGCGCGCACATTTGCTCAAGGAGCGAGCCCGTGTGGTGCAGCTTGTAGCACTGCTTTTTGTGCTCGCGGGTCTTGTCGCACAGTTGGTCAAATTCCGGGCCGGAGAGCGCGGGCTTTTCCGGCGGGCGGAAGCTGTCAATGCGGGAGAGGTCGTCCAGCGGATACTCGCAGGGGATGCCCCACACGCCGAAGATGCGTCGTTCGCGCAGCGTGCCCCATTCGTCCCGTTCGAAGGCGTGGTAGGAGCCGTCCGCCTCGTACGCTTCAGGCTCCGGCCGGGGGATGGGCTGCCGGGAGAACGGCTCGAAGTCTCCCGGAAGCGTCTGAAACAGGTCGTTCAGTTTCTCTCCGTGCTCGTAGTACCCCACCGGAGCGTAGAAGTACTGGAGCGGCGCGATGTCCACCGGGCGAAAATCCATCGCCGCGCGTACGCGTTCCCGGCTCGTCATGAGGATTCCCCCTACCTTCCATTTTCGCCTGAGTCAAACGGTTGTCGAGTTCCGCGATCCCGCGCAGCCAATTCATATACAGGTCAAAGGCAGCGGCTTGGACAAATGGTCCGCGCGGTTACCCGCGCTCCGCCCGGCGAGAGTCGATTATCGCGAGCCGCCCTCCAGGGTGGCAGGTTCCGAGGCGATGGGGCTTGAGAGAAACAGATCCACAATCAAGGAGGTTGCCGCCTGCATTGCAAGGTATTCGCTGGAAGGCTTGACCACGAGCTTGGTGCGGCTTAAGATCTTCCCGGACACGCGGCTCTCCACCGTGCGCTCAAGCACCTTCTGCATCAGCTCATCGCACTCGGCCATGCTGTCGGTCACCACCACGATGTCGGGGTTCAAAAGGTTGATCAGGTTGACGATGCCGTAGCCCAGGTAGGTGACGGCTTCGGTGAACAGCTCTGTGGCCAGTTCGTCGCCTTCCCGCACAGCCTTCAGTATCTCGCGATAGCCGGGCGCGCGGCCGTAAAGCGGGTGTTCCGGCCGGGTTTTGAGCGCCTCCGCCATGCGCTTTTCCAGCGCCAGCGTGGAGGCGTATTTCTCCATGCAGCCGTAGTTGCCGCAGTCGCAGCGGGGACCGCGAATGTCCAGCGTCATGTGGCCGATCTCGCCCGCGCAGCCCAGCGCGCCGCGGACGGGTCGCCCGCCGTCCACGATGCCCGCGCCCACGCCCTGGCCGACCAGCACGCACACCATCAGGCGGTAGTTCTGGCTGTCCCGGTCCCACCACTCGGACAGCGCAAAGCACACGGCGTCGTGCTCCAGCAGCACCGGGATGCCGAACGCTTCGTACAGTTCCTTCTTGATGGAGATGTTCTCCCAGCCGGGGAAGGCGCTCATGTAGGCGATCTTGTCCTCGTCGTAGATGACGGGGCCCGGCACCGCAAGGCCGATGCCCAGCACCTTGCGCCCGTCTCCCTTCTGGAGCAGCTTCTCAATGATGTCCTTCATCAGGGCCATCGCGTCCTCCGGCGTGGAGTTTAAGGGGATCAGCCGCTGTTCGTCCGCGTAGATCTCACCCGCCACGTCAAACAGGCCGCCGCGCACGTCTTTTCGCGTGAGACGGATGCCGATGCACAGGTAGTGCTCCAGGCACAGCGTCAGCC
>JAEVZE010000344.1 GCA_023392395.1 Bacillota bacterium | reverse complement strand
CATTGGTGCTGCGGAGGCACTTTCGCGGCGTGGTCGGAAGGTCAGGCTGACGGTGGTGGGCCAGCCGGTGGACGCAAAAGTGGTGGAGGTGGCCAAGGTCTCACCGCTGGTTTCGCTTCTGCCGCCCCGGCCGATGGCGGAACTGATGCCGCTGTACCGGTCCGCGGACGTATTCCTGCTGCCTTCGGGGCGGGAGACCTTCGGCCTGGTCTACGCCGAGGCGATCAGCCAGGGGCTTCCGGTTTTGTACACCCGGGGCCAGGGCTTTGACGGCCAGTTTGAGGATGGGGAAGTGGGCTTCTCCATCGATCCGGGCGATCCGGACAAAATCGCGGACAAAATCGAGGTGATCCTAAAGGACTACCCGCGCTTTAGCGCTTCGGCGCTTCAGGGCAGCGGCAAGTTCGACTGGGATTTGATTACGCGCACCTATCAGGCACTGTACGAGGAGGTCTCCCGGTGAAGCGGCTTACTGTGATCACCAAGGAATATCCCGCGCCGGGCGAACCGGTGTACCCGTTTGTGGAGCAGCTGGTGAACGCATTGGCAGATTACTCCGTCCAAGTGACGGTGGTGCAGCCGGTCAACCCGCTCAGGCGTCTGTTCCGGGGCGGCGTGGTACCGCCCGCGCGGGAGACGCGACGTACCCCGGAAGGCCGGGCGGTGACGATCCTGCGCCCCTGGTTTCTCTCCTTCGGCGGGCGGAACGCCGGGCCGGTAAAGCCCGCGATGTGGACGCTTTCCGCCTTCCAGCGCGCGGCGGCGCGGGCGATCCGAAGCCTTCCGGAAAAGCCGGAAGCGCTGTACGGCCACTTCGTATTCCCGTCGGGGCTGTCGGCGGCGTCCATCGGGAAGGCGACGGGTGTTCCATCGTTCCTGGCGTACGGCGAATCCACGCCCAAGCTTTTCTCCGGCGTACCCAAGGCGGAAGTCGCCCGGCGGCTTACGTCCCTCGCGGGCGTGGTGGCGGTGTCGGGCGAGAACGCGCGGGAAATCGTGGAGGACGGCTACTATCCGTTTCCGGAGCGCGTGAAGGTGTTCCCGAACGCGGTGGACCCCGCGAAATTCCGCCCCATGGACCGGAAGATGGCGCGTGAAAAGCTGAACCTGCCGCAGGATGCGTTCATCGTTTCGTTCGTGGGCGGCTTCATCGAGCGCAAGGGCGTTGCGGTGCTCTCGAAGGCGCTGGACGAGGCCGAGGCATCGTCGGTCTTCATCGGCCGGGGAGATGTGCAGCCTACTTCGAAGAATATGCTGTACTGCGGCGCGCTCGACCACGGTCAGATCCCCGAATACCTGGCGGCTTCGGACGTCTTCGCGCTGCCCACGCTGAACGAGGGCTGTTGCAACGCCATTGTGGAGGCGCTGGCGATGGGCCTGCCGGTGGTGTCCTCCGACCGGCCCTTCAACGACGGGCTGCTAAACGAGGAGAATTCGATCCGGGTTGACCCGACCGACGTGAAAGCCGTGGCGGAGGCCATCCGGCGGCTGAAGGACGATCCCGAGCTCCGTGAACGCCTCGCGGACGGCGCGAAGAAGACCGGCGCGGCGCTTCAGATCGGCGCGCGGGCGGCGGGCATCCTGCACTTTATGGAGGAAAGGCTGTGAACCAATTCTGGAAGGGCATGCTCGTGCTGGCTGCGGTCGGCGCGGCGCTGGAACTGGGGCTGATGGGCGCGGTGTTCCTCAGTGAAAAGACACCCCGAGAACTGACGAAGCGGGACGCGATCATCGTGCTGGGCGCGCGCATCATGCCGGACGGCGAACTGTCCACCACGGTTTTGCACCGGGTGCAGACGGCGCTCAAGGCCTATCAGGACGGCTACGGGAAGCTCATCATCGTCTGCGGGGCCCAGGGGCGCGACGAGCCCCAGACCGAGGCGGGCGCGATGGCCGCGTGGCTGATCGCGCAGGGCGTACCTGAGTCGGCCATCGTGGTGGACGACCAATCCACCGACACCATCGAAAACCTCAAAAACGCCCAGGCGGCGATGGGCGCGCGGGGGCTGAAAACCGCCATCATCGTCACCAGCGACTACCACCTGACCCGCGCATTGTGGCTTGCCCGCGATCAGCGCCTGGACGCCATCGGCGCGGCCGCGCCCGGCAACATCACCTGGGGCCAGCGCATCGAGTCACGCTTTCGCGAAAGCCTGAGCTGGATCAATTACGCGCTGGGCGGGCTGCTAAAGGATTTGGCTTTCTGGAGGTAGAATATCAAAGGGCTGTCCTGAAGCTTTTCGCTTGGGACAGCCTTATTTTGTTATAGCTTTCAAGCGGAAAGGGGTTACGCCAAAGGGCGCCGCCCTTTGGAAACCTGCCAGGGGGAATGATTCCCCCTGGACACCTCGCAGAGGGAAATGTCCGCTAGCGCGTCCATTTTGGGGTCAGAGAATGATGAGTAACTGGTATCGGATCGGACAATGCGCACCGGCGAGCAGGATTTATTCTATCCATACCCCTTGTATGGGGTCAAGGGGACTCAGTCCCCTTGCAGGGGCCCGGGGGCAGCGCCCCCGGCGTCCCCTCGCCTCTACGCCTTCCAGGCGGGGCGGACGAGGTGGGGGAAGGCGAGGGCGAGGCGGTCAAAGGCGGGGAGCACGGCATCGGGGATGTCCGCGTGGGCGATGAAGTTTTTGCCCCGCGGGCCATAGCCGTCCGCGTCGTCCCGCAGGCGGGGGATTTCGCCCAGGATCAGCGTCAGAAAGCGCGCAAAGGGCCACATGCCCCAGGGCTGCGCGCCTGTGTAGCGCAGTTCGCCGTTTTCCGAGATCACCTCGGGCACGTGGGCCGCGTAGCCGAAGAAACGCGCGCCCGTCCCGGCCCAAGACTTTCGAAAGCTCAAGTCCATGCGCCGCTGCATGGAGCTGTCCTGCATCAGGACCACGGTCCGGGGCGTCAGGCCGTGGGCTTTCGCCACATCCAGTGCGAAGATCGCGTTTTCGCCGCAATTTTTCGACCGGTCCTCCAGGATCACCCGCGGGCGCGGGATGCCGTAGTGCTTTTCAAACATCTCCGCGATCAGTTGCGCCTCGGCGCGGCCTTCCGTTTCGACATCCGGATAACGCTGATGCACCGTGTCCCTGAGCGCCTGCGTGGTGTGGCCCGCGCCGCCCACGATCATCAGCCTGTCCGCGACGCCGGAAAGGAAGGCGCTGGCCGCCAGCTCACAGCCGGAGGCGATGCTGCCACCCATCAGGATCAGCAGGTCCGCCCGGTCGCCCAGAACGGCGGACACCGCTTCCGGCGTCAGCGTCGCAAAATCCCGCTGTGCCAGATACCTGGAAAGTACATTCATATCCCGCGCGATTCTCTCGCCGCCCGGGACGCCCATTTCTTCCATGCGCACCGCCCTTTTCATTTCAAGGTCTCATAAGCTTTCTATATTATACCGCCCCGCCCCCCCGCCGTAAACGATTTGCCGCGCTTGAAATCGCGCGCGGCTTGTGTTAATCTCTTGTGAGGTACAAACGCGGGCATAGCGAGGTACAATGTGAAGCGGATCGGCTCGTTTCTGGCCAATCTTTCCATCAAGACGCGGCTGACCATGCTGTTTGCGCTGGTGTCGCTGATCCCGGTGTGCGTGATCGGCGCGATCTCGCTGGACGTGTCCAGCCGCACGATGCTGGACAAGGGCGTGCAGGCCAGCCAGAGCAGGCTGGAGTTCATCGCCTACCGGGTGGACGAGATCATGCGGGAAAAGCACCGCGCGACGCTCTTGGCCGCGTTCAACCCATACGTTCGCGCCTATTTCGACCCGGACAAGCCCTTTGAGCTGGCGGCTTCGGTGATCGAAGACCAGACCCGCCGCCAGATCATCCGGCTGTACAACAGCCAGGAGGCCACGTCGGTGCTGCTGATCGGAGACAGCGCGGCGCTCAAGTATTCCCAGGACGCCTCGGTGGTGCAGCGGGTGGATACGGCGGAACTCGACCGGCCCAAGGCGTCGCAGTTTCAGCTGTTCGACCTGTGGCAGAACGCCACCTGGGACGGCGGGGAGCGGGTGATCCCCTACGTGCGCCAGGTGCTGAACATGGCAAACCAGCCGGTTGCGCTGATCCGGGTCAACGTGCGCGAGAGCCTGCTTCGAAAACTCTACCAGGGCTACGAAAGCGCCCGGGGCAGCCAGTTCCTGATCGTGAACGACCAGGGCGCCATCCAGTCCTGCGCGGACGACGCGCTCTACGGCAAGAATCTGTATCAGGTGCTGAACGTTCCTAAGGGCGCGCTCACGGAGTCCTCCGGCTCCATCGGGCTGGGCGCGCATGTGCTGGTCTACTACCGGGACGCCGCGCGCCACCTGAACTTTCTGGAACTGATCCCGGAGGCGGCGCTCAACGCGGGCTTCCGCCCGATCCTCACGATGACGCTGCTGGTGGCTTTTTTGTGCATGGGCCTGTGCGTGCTGCTGGGCTCCATGATGTCCAGAAGCCTCATCAAGCCGCTCTACCATCTGATCGGCAGGGTCGCCTCTTACGACGCCCCGCCGGGCCAGAGCGCCGCCCGCTCGCCGGTGAAAAACGAGATCGCCATCCTGGACGACAAGTACGGCAAGGTGCTGGAAAAGCTGGAGACCGCCATTGGCCAGTATTACGAGGAGCAGCGCAACAACCGGGAGGCGCAGATCCGCGCGCTGGAATTCCAGATCAACCCCCACTTCCTGTACAACACGCTGTCCACCATCATCTGGCTGATCGGCGCGGGGGAGGACAAGAAGGCCATCCGCATTACCAAGGACCTGGCGTCCTTCTTCCGCATCTCCATCAGCAAGGGCCGGGATTTCATCCCGCTCAGCGAGCAGATCAAGCACATCGAGCTGTACATCGGCATCCAGATGGCCAGGTATGCGGACTCCATCTTCGTTGAGTACGACCTGCCGGAGGAGCTGAAGGATTGCCTCACGCCCAGGCTGATCCTGCAGCCGCTGGTGGAGAACTCGATCATTCACGGCATGCAGCAAAACCGCTCCCGCACCTGCCACATCCGCATCGCGGCGAGGGCGGAGAGGGAGGACATCCTCCTGACCGTGCGGGACGACGGTGAAAACGCCACCCAGGAGACCATCGAGGCCATGAACCGCTTCCTGTACCACCGAAGCGAGGTGCCTGCCCCCCGCAACTACGGCATCGGCATCTCCAACGTGCACGACCGCGTGCAGTTTTGCTTCGGCGAGGGCTACGGCCTCGCCTTCGCCCGCGACGAAAACGAAACGGTGGCCACCGTGCGCATCAAGCGAATACTGGGGGAGAAATGATGTTTACCATGCTGGTGGTGGATGACGAGCGCCTGCTGGCCGACGGCATGCAGCGGACCATCGACGATACGGGCCTGTTTCAGACGTTCTCCGCCCAGAGCGGCCTGGAGGCGCTGAGGATCATCGAGAGCCGGAGGATCGACGCGATGCTCCTGGACATCGCCATGCCCGAAATGAACGGCATCGAGCTGATGCGGCGTCTTCTCGAGCGGCCCGACCGGCCCGCCACCATCATCATCAGCGGGTACGACGAGTTCGACTACGCCAAGCAGGCGCTCAGCTACGGCGCGGTGGACTACGTGCTCAAGCCCGTGGACCAGGACGACGTTGAGGAGATGGCGAGGCGCCTGCACGACTTGGTCAGCGAGCGGGAGGAGCGCGAAAGGCTTCTACGGAGCGCCATGGAAACGCGCAGCGAGGGCGAAGCGCCCCGCTCCGTGGCCGAGCAGGCGCGGCGCGCCATCGACAAAGGCTTTGCAAGCCCCGAACTGGGCGTCAACCACCTGTCGGAGAAGCTGGGCTATTCGCCCAACTACCTGGGCAACGCCTTCAAGCGCGCCTATGGGCTCTCCATCGCGGACTATATCGGAAGGGTCCGCGTCGCCGAGGCCAAGCGGCTCATGGATCAGACCGATTTGATGGTTTACGAGATCGCGTTCCGCGTCGGGTTTGACGACCAGCACTACTTCAGCAAGACCTTCAAGAAGTACGCGGGCGTCACACCATCGGAGTACCGGGGGAAATAGACCTGCATCGGATGGAGCGCCGGACCGGCCTTGCGGCCTGCCGGCGTTTTTTGTCAGTGCTTACGCATGAATTAAGAATTCATGCGTAAGCAAAGGGAATTGGGGCGGGTTCCTAAAATTTCTCTGGAAATTTTCGGGCGGAACCCGACTGGTGGAAATGATTCCCCGCCGGGCGGGCAAGCGCGCCCTTGGGGGGAATCCCAAAGCACCGGCAAAGCCGGTACTTTGGATCACCATGGAGGGCCCAGGCCCTCCATGCCTCCCAGGGGTTCACACATCCGTAACGCATGCGTAAGCCTGGCGTTTTTGTGGCCTCTTGACGTTACATATTATGTAATGATATAATGCGTGCAACGATGAAAGGGGGCGGTCCCATGGGCACCATCCTGCTGTCGGGCAAGCGGGAACTGGATATCTACATCAACCCGCAGCGGCAGAACCTTTTGCGACGCATGCGCCTTGCGGGCGCGCCGGTGACGCCCAAGTTTCTGGCGGACCAGATGGGCATCTCCGCGTCCTCGGTGCAGCACCACATCAAAAAGCTCCTGGAGCTGGGCGTGGTGGAACTGGACCACACCGAGCGCATCCGGGGGATCACGGCCAGCTACTACCGGGTGCCGCCCAAGGTCGTCCGAATCGGCGGCCTGATTGAGGATGAGAACGCCGCCCAGCGCCTGGCGCTGATGCAAAACGCCCTTAATACCGCGTTTTCCGGCTTCTCGGAGTACTGCAAAAAGGGCGTGGCCAGCGTCAAGCAGGGCGAACAGCACGGCGACATGCTCTCCGGCATCATCCGGCTGAAAAACGAGGAGGCGAAGCAGCTTTACGGCCTTATCCGCGCCTTTCTGGACGCCCACGAGCCGGGCGAGGGCGAGGGGACGCCCTGGGAGTACGCACTGGTCGCCTACCCGGTTTCGGAGGCGGGGGATGCATAAGCGCTATCAGGCCATCGTGCTGATCAAGAACTTCGCCACCGGCATCATGGCGCCGGTGCTCACGCTGGCGCTGATGGCGCGGGGCGCCTCCATCGGCGAGATCTCGCTGTTGTTGGGGGCGTATTCGTTCACCGTGATCGCGGCGGAGTTCCCCAGCGGCGTGTACGCGGACCTGCGCGGGCGGAAAAGGGCGTTTCTCCTGTCCGCGGCGCTGTATGGCCTGTGCTATGGCCTGTTCCTCATGGCCTCTTCCGCGGCGGTACTTTTCTGCGCGATGGTGGCCTGCGGCCTGGGGCGCGCGTTTTCCTCCGGCAGCATCGAGGCGCTGGCTATCGACGAAGCCGTGTCCGGGGAACAAGCCGAACAGGACGGCGGCGCGCTGGTCCGGGTGACGGCGCGGCTCTCCATTCTGGAGAGCGCCGGGCTCGCGGCGGGGTCGCTGGCGGGTGGCCTGATGGCGGGGCTGTTGGCCGGGTACAGGGTCAACCTGGCCGTCAACCTGCTGCTGTACGCGCTTTTGTTCGTTATGACGCTTTTCTTCGTGCGGGAAGCGCCCCGCCCGCGGGAGGAAACGCGCGGAAAGCGAGTGGGTGCGCTGGAAACCGTGCGTGCGCAGGTTCGCGACAGCCTCCACTTCATGGCGCGGCCGGGCGCGGTGCGCATGCTGTTTGCGCTCTCGCTTCTCACCGGCTTTGCGCTGATCGGGCTTGAGACCTACTGGCAGCCGGCTCTGTCCCGGCTTACGCCCGCCCCCTGGGTGTTCGGGGCGGTCAGCTTCGCCGGGTTCTTTTCGGTGATCCTGGGCAGCAGGATCGCCCAGCGCTTGATTCCGAAGCGGACGGACGGCGGCGTGAAGCTGCTGTTGGGCACGAAGGCGCTGGTG
>JAEVZE010000340.1 GCA_023392395.1 Bacillota bacterium | reverse complement strand
GGATTTCCTCGCTGGAGGAGATGACCCGCACGGTGATGGAACGCGTCACGCGGCCTTTGTCGCCGGAGACGGTAATCCGAGCGTAGCCGCGGCCCACGCCGGTCACAAGGCCGGTATCGTCCACCGTGGCCACGTCTTTGTCGCTCGATTCAAAGGTCAGGTCCGGGTAGGACACGTAGGAGGGGGAGCGTTTTGTCGTGATCTGGAACGTCTTGGTTTTTTCCAAAACCTTGCTGGAGGGCGAGGCCGAGAAGCTGGAGTAGCGCACCAGCTTGACCGTCACGGTGCAGCGGGCGGAGCGTCCGTTCACCGTGGAGACCAGAATGACCGCGGTACCCGACTTAAGACCGGTGACCACGCCTTTTTCGTCCACGCTGGCGACCTGCGGGTTTTTCACGACCGTCCACTTGACGGAGCGGTCAAAGGCGTCGGTAGGGTAGACCACGGCGGTCAGCGGGCGGGAGGCGTAGAGCGGCACCACCGCGCTGGTGGTCACGCGAACGTATTTTTCCGGGATCTTCATCACCGTGATCTGGCAGGTCGCGGACTTCCCGCCCTTTGCGAGGGCCGCGGTGATGGTACAGGTCTTGGTTTCCATGCCGTCGGCCACTGCGGTGACGAGGCCTGTATTCGAAACGGTGGCGATGGTATCGTCACTGGAGGACCAGGTCAACTGATCGGAGTTGTAGGTGGGCGTAAGCGTCGGGATCAACTGGTAGGTGGCGTTGGGGTTCAAGGTCTTCGCGGTGGCGTTCAGCTTGATGGAAGTGGCCTGAGGCGCGGTGACGGTGATGATCGTGCTGGCGCCCTTGCCGCCCGCCTTGGCGGAGATGGCCACGCGGCCCGGCGCCTTGCCGGTAATCTGGCAGGAATTGGTACCGGCGATGGGTGTCAGGGTGATGTATCTGGGGTTGCTGACCTTCCAGGTCACCGTGGCGACGGCGTCCAGGGGGGTGAGCGTCGCGTCCACAGTGATGGTCGCGCCCACATCCACCGTGCGGTTCACAGGCAGTGTAATGCCGTCCACCACGGTGGTCGCCAGCGCGACGCCCGCCGGAAACAATAGCACAAGCGCGATTGCGCAAATCAAGGCCAGCCGCTTTTTCATGCAGGTCTCCAAAATGGTGTATTTTCCCTCTTCTATTATAAGAAGTTGGAGCCTGACTGTCAAATAAAGGGCGATCGATTTAACATTGATGGCGCTTATGGGTAGGATTATGCGCGTTCAGCGCGCCGGGCTTCGGCATGGGCCGCGCGCGGGCGCATGGCCGCGCTCCGCTTGAAGGAAAGTTCCCCAAATAGCGCCGCGCCCAGGATCAGGCATGCGCCCAGGATCTGCAGTGCGTCCAGCCGTTCGCGGAGCAACAGCGCCGACAGCAGGATCGCCGTGGCTGGGTCGATGTAGCTGAACATGGCGACGGTCTGCGCCGATAGATCCCGGACCGACGAGAAGAACCACCAAAAGGCCAGCCCTGTGTGAACGACGCCCAGTACGACCAGGAGCAGCGCGTCCTTCGGGCCCGCGCCCGTGAAGGTCAGGGAGCCCGTCGCCAGTGCGTAGGGGAAAAGCGCGATGGACGAAACCCCCAGCTGCACCATGGTAGCCTCCATCGGGGATACGCCCTTTAAAAACTTATTGGTCATGGTCAGCGCGGCGTAACAGACCGCTGCGCACAGCCCCAGCAGGATGCCGTTCAGGTTCCCGCCCGCCTGCGCGCCGCCGATCCCGGAGACCAGCGCCATGCCTGTCAGCGCCGCCAACACGCAAAAAACCTTTCGGGCAGACATGCGCTCCTTCAGGACAAAGGGCGACGCCGCCAAGATCAGTACCGGCGCCAGGTAGTAGCTCAAGGTCGCCAACTGGATGGTGGTGCGCCGGTAGGCCTCAAACAGGAAAATCCAGTTGGCCCCGAGCAGCGCGCCCGAGGGCGCAAGAAGGCCCAGATTTTTCCGAATCGCACGCCAGGAAACGCGCCGCCCGGTCAGCGTGAGCAAAACCAGCAGAAACACAGCGCCCAGCGCGCCCCGCGAAATCGCGATCAGGCCGGTGTTCAGGCCGATTTCCCGCACCACCAGCCCCATGCTGCCGAAGATCGCCATCGAGGCGACCATCTTGCCCTTCACGTTCAAGCCTTTCACGCTTCCCGCCACCCGGCTTCATGGTTGATTTTTCCCGTGCGAAAGTATATCATGGAAGCGTCGATTAGAAAAACTAATCTTTGGAATCTTTAGAATGAGGATTTGTACTTGTTACCAATTCCAAACATTCTTTCGTCGTCGCGGCGGTGCTTTTTGCGCATGGCGTTGTCGCTCTTACGCTCAACGCAGCGCTGCTACGCCTCGCTCCGGCTACTAGCCTTGCATCAAAAATCCCTCGCCACTTAGGACGAAACAATATTTTACATTGGTATTTAGGAGGTCCGCTGTGAGCATTCCCAAGTATGAGGCGTTCCTGAAGGCAGTGGAGTACGGCAGCTTCACCAGGGCTGCGCAGCTTTTGGGCTACACGCAGTCGGGCGTCAGCCACATGATCCACGACCTGGAGGCCGAATGGGGCGTATCGCTGCTGGAGCGGGACCGTTCCGGCGTTCGCGTCACTTCCGACGGGCTGAAGCTGAAGCCGTTTCTCGAGGGCGTGTGCGAGGCGCAGAGGAAGCTTCTGAACGAGGTGGACGAGCTGCATGATCTGAGGAGCGGCCTGATCCGCATCGGCACGTTTTCCAGCGTCGCCACCCATTGGCTGCCCAACATGATCAAGACGTTTCAGGCGGAGTACCCCAACATCGAATTTGAGCTGCTGCTGGGCGACTACACTGAAATCGAAAACTGGATCGTCCAGGGCCGGGTGGACTGCGGCTTCGTGACGCTGCCCTCGCGGGCAGATCTGGATACGGTGTTCCTCGAGGAGGACCCGCTGCTGGTCATCCTGCCCGAGGGGCATCCGCTGGCGGACCTCCCACGCTTCCCACTCAAAGGCCTGGAGGGGCAACCCTTCATGCTACTGGAGAAGGGCGGAAAGGCCGGAATCTCCGAGATCTTCGAGCGCCACCACCTGAACCCGGACATCAAATTCATCACCTGGGACGACTACGCCATCATGTCCATGGTGGAGAACGGCCTGGGCATCGGCATCCTGCCGGGGTTGATTTTGCAGCGCGCGCCCTATCGGATCGTGAAGCGGGAGCTGGAAGTGCCCGCCTTCCGCAAGATCGGCATCGCGCTCCGGGACGCCAAGACCGCGCCGCTGTCCGTCAAGCGCTTTCTGGACTACCTGAAGTTCCGCGCGCCGTAAGCGGTAGAGCAAACACGGCCCAGAAGTCCCAGGCGGCAAACCCCTGGAATGAACAGAGAGGCCGCAGCTCTCAACAGATTGCGGATACCCCCGGCGATCTTTCCAATCGTTTCCGGCGGCCGGTGCACTGGGAACGTGTTTCCCCCGGCAGTGCGCACACTGGCGGGGAAACAATCCCTTCCGTCAGGGAGCCGCCCGGAAATCCCGCAGGATTTCAGGCTCCCGCAGCATCCTCTATCGCGTTCAAAAGCCGCCCGGCGGATTTTGAACGCAAAAAAATAGAGGCGTTACGCCTCTCGCATGTGATCATTGTCCCAGAGTGCCGTTCGCTTCCGCTTTATCACCCGCCGCTCAGGCAGGACGGAAACCTGCGGGTACTTGCTGTCTTCCACTCAAGAGGAGGCATGACATCCATACGCCGACCCGGAATCCTTTTGTGATGATGTGGGTCAAAGCAGTCACGTGGCGCACACCCCAGGAGGAATGCTCACGGTCTGATTATACCGGCACGGCGATGGTTTGTCAACGACATCGCCGTGCCTCATCCATGGAATTTTCCGGCAAAAAGCTACAGCTCCAACGCGTTGTGCAGGTACTCACGGGAGACCTGCGCGGCGCGATAGTTGCACACCGGCGGCTTGTCCAGTTCGACGCACAGTACGCCGTCGTAGCCGCCATTTTTCAGCGCCTTGTACACGCCTTTGAAGTCCACGGTGCCCATGCCCAGCGGCAGGAAGCGGTTCATCGGCCACTCGGGGCTGACGGTTTCGTCCGGGTCCACGTCCTTCAGATGCACGTAGCCGATGCGGGAAACGTACTTGGCGAAGGCCTTGGGGGCGTCCATGCCGGCCAGCGTGATGTGGGCGGTGTCGGGGCACAGGAAGACCGTTTCAGGATCGGTCAGCTTCAGGAACAGGTCGATCTGCTCCTCGGTGAAGATGGCGGTGTTGGCGTGGGGGTGCATGCAGGCGACGAGGCCGTTTTCCTTGCACAGCCGCCCGATCCGGTTGGACAGGGCTGCGTAGGCCTCGATTTTGGCTTTGTCCGTGGGTCGGTCGTTCGGCGCGTCCCGCCACATGACGGCCTGCAGGTTCATGAACGTCGCACCGGTGGCTTTCATGAAGTCCACACACTTTTTGGCGGATTCATAATCGGCCTCCGGGTCATCGGAGTAGTGCAGGTAGAGATTGGCAAGCTCGAGACCGTACTTGTCCACCAGCGCCTTGACTGCCGAGGCGTCGCCGTCAAAGTACTTGGCGATGAAGGCGAAGTTCTCCACCGCCTGGTAGCCGAGGTCTTTGACTTCCTTCAGGAACTGTTCGAACTCCCACTTGTGGTTGTCCCCGTGATTGACCAGCCACGTCCAGCCCGTGTACGCGATGCGCATGGTTGTTCCCTCCGCCGTTTTTATGTTTGACTGACGCCGCGTTTCGATTCGCGCCGCGCCCTGTCCAGAAACCGGGTGGAATAGGCGAGCGTTTTGGTCGGACAGGCGTCCACGCAATGGCCGCAGCCCACGCACCGGCTGTGCCGGAGGGGCAGCCCCTCCACCGCGGCGGCCCGGACGTCGATGGCCATCGGACAGCTATCCGTGCACCGGCCGCAGGCTACGCAGTGGGTGCGGGTGGTATCGATTCGCTGATCCGCCAGGCGCGAAAGCCCCGAAAGCACCGTGCCCAGCGGGCAGTAGTAGCAGTAGCCCCGGCCGATGAACGCCACCCAGAAGAACATCGCCATCAGAAGCTCTCCGGAAAGGTACACGTAGGTCTCCGCCTTGGCGAAGATCTCCTTCGCGTTTGAGGGGGTCAGCCCCAGCAGATACCCCGCCCACCACAGCGTGAACACAAGCGCGATTGCGAGGAAACCCCACCGGGCGATGGTCAATGCCTTCAGTTGCCGGGGGCCGGGTTTCCGGCGAACGCCCACGAGAGGAATCGCCGGGTCGAATACTTCCGCCGCGAAGCCGTTGAACAGGCACAGCGTCGAACACTGAAGCCTGCGCCCAAACAGCAGCGTTCCCAGAAACACCAGCACCGTCACGGCCCCGTAGAACACCAAGACGGAGGTGATCCCCGCCGCGCCCCAGACCGGCAGGCGGCTCTGATAGAACGCGCTGCCCGCGTCCAATAGTTGCAGCGGCGTGGTCGTCCAGGGCAGCGGCATGGTGAAGAAGTACCATTCGGAATTGCCGCTTGCAAGCGGCAGCGCCACGTGCACGACCAGCGCCGCGGCGAGGAAGCCGATCAGATTCTTCCGCCGGAGCGTCGTCCGGCCGGACTTGCCCGCGATCCGGAGCGTCAGGATTCCCGCGATCAGGATGAAGGCGGTCTTCACCCAGTTTTCGTAAAAATGCCAGAACCAGGTCAAAAAGGTCGCGGTCTTTACGTCGGCGCGGGACGCGTAGCCATAGTTGAGGCCCGCAATCGTCACACACAGCGCGATGTACACCCACAAAATCGCCTTCAGTGCCGTCTTCGCCTTGGGATTGCCCGTCACGTGCATCACCCGGCCCATTATACCACGCGCCGGGGGCATTGGAAACCCGGTTTCCATGCTCTGCCACGGTTTCCGGGCCCGTTACGGCGGCAAAATATCCATGAAAATGTTTGTTTTGGACGTTAAATATGGTACAATGAAGCAAGACCGGCCGCCCGCGGGACAGGCGAGGCGGCGGGATGAACGTTTATTATAAGTGCAGGAGTGATTTTATGGATATGAACGAGATTCGTCTGGCGATTGAAAGCGGGAAGGCGGCGCTTGGCATCGAGCTGGGTTCCACGCGCATCAAGGCTGTGCTGGTGGACGAGCGGCACGAGCCCATCGCTTCCGGCGGCCACGACTGGGAGAACAAACTGGAGAACGGCGTCTGGACCTACAGCCTGGAGGACGTATGGAAGGGCATGCGGGACTGCTACGCCAAGCTGCGCAAGAACGTCAAGGAAAAGTACGGCGCGGACCTGACGCGCGTGAGCGCCGTCGGCGTCAGCGCGATGATGCACGGCTACCTGGCGTTTGATGCGGCGGGCAACCTTCTGGCCCCGTTCCGCACCTGGCGCAACACCACCACCGGCCCCGCGGCGGCGGAACTGACGAACCTGATGGGCTTCAACATCCCGTTGCGTTGGTCCATCGCGCACCTGTATCAGGCCATCCTGAACGGCGAAGCGCATGTGGGCAAGATCGCCTTCATCACCACGCTGGCGGGCTACGTGCACTGGAAGCTGACCGGCGAGAAGGTGCTGGGCGTGGGCGACGCCTCGGGCATGTTCCCGATCGACAGCACGACCTTTGAATATGATGCCGGCATGCTGGACAAGTTCCAGGCGCTCATCGCGCCCCGGAAGCTCCCCTGGGACATCCGCGCCATCCTGCCGAAAGTCCTGAATGCGGGCGAGGCCGCGGGGCTTTTGACCGAAGAAGGCGCAAAAATGCTGGACGAGTCCGCCACGCTCCTCCCCGGCATCCCGCTCTGCCCGCCGGAGGGCGACGCGGGCACCGGCATGGTGGCCACCAATGCCGTCGCACCCCGCACCGGCAACGTGTCGGCGGGCACGTCCATCTTTGCGATGATCGTGCTGGAGAAGGCGTTGTCCAGGCTGCACACCGAGATCGACATGGTCACCACCCCCAGCGGCATGCCGGTGGCGATGGTGCACTGCAA
>JAEVZE010000336.1 GCA_023392395.1 Bacillota bacterium | reverse complement strand
CGGTGTTACTGTTCGGCTCCATCGACCTTTCGATGGGCGCGGTCTGCTCGGTGTCAAACGTGCTCTTCGTCAAATTACTGAAAGAGTACGGCGATATGATGCCCAACGTGGGGGTTGCGACCCTCGCGGCGTTTGCGATCTCCCTCAGCTTCGGCCTGCTCGCGGGCTTCCTGCTGGGCGTGATCCACGTGAAGCTCAAGGTGCCCTCGTTCATCGCGTCGCTGGCGTTCATGTCGGTGTGGCAATCGGCGGCGCTGCTCATCGCCGAGGCGCCCATCTCGGTGCCCAAGAGCATGTGGGGCGCGGTCAACTGGTTCAAGGTGTCCTTTGCGGTGGTGGGCCTGCCGCTGCTGCTGGCGCTGGTGCTGGTGGGGATCGTGCACATGTTCCAGACCCGCACCACCGTCGGACGGTCCATGTACGCCATCGGCGGCAATGAGCGCGCGGCGCGCATCGCCGGAACGCCGGTGGACCGCACCAAAATCGCGGTGTTCACCATCAACGGCATGTGCGCGGCGCTGGGTGGCATCTTCCTGGCGGCGAAGCTCCGCTCCTGCGCGCCCACCATCGGCGATCCGTTCACCCTGCTGATCGTGGCATCCTGCGTGCTGGGCGGCGCGTCGCTGACCGGCGGCAAGGGCAGCGCGCTGGGCACGGTGCTGGGCGTGTTCACCGTCGCCATCATCAACAACGGCATGAACTTCATCGGCGTGGACGCCTACTGGCAGAACGTGGTGTTCGGCGTGTTCGTGCTGGCGGCCATCGCCGTGTCGATGGACCGCTCCACCCGCGGCCTTGTCATCAAGTAACGGCGTCATAGACGAGAGGAGTAATGAATATGGACGTCAAACCCTTTGTGCTGGACTTTAACCTTGTCACCGGCCACTGCGACAGCGGCAAGGCGAAGCCCACGCTGCGTTATCTGAAAGACCTCAAAACGGTGTTCGCGGACCAGGATGCCGCCAGCAAAATGCTGGAGACGGAAAACCCCCTCGTCTACGAATTCTATGAGCTGAACGACATCCCCGAGCAAAGCGGCGACCTGCGCTTCGGCACCACCATCATCTACCCCGGCAAGGTGGGCGACGAGTACTTCCTGACCAAGGGCCACTTCCACACGATCCTGGAGGCCGCCGAGGTGTACTATTGCCTTTCCGGCGAGGGCGCGATGCTGATGGAGACGCCGGAGGGCGAATCCACGATGTGCTGTCTGAAACCCGGCGACAGCTTGTATGTGCCCGGCCGCAACGCGCACCGCTCCGTCAATACCGGCGACAAGCCCCTCGTCATGTTCTTCGCGTTCCGCTCCGACGCCGGCCACAACTACGGCGCGATCGAGGAAAAAGGCTACCGGAAGCTCCTTCTGGACGTGAACGGCATCCCCACCCTGATCGACAACCCGAAGTGGAAATAGCAAACGAATCCTATTCACGAGCGTCCAGGGGCCGCCGCGCGGCCTTTGGGCGCTTTTCGTTTACAGTGCTTTACGCCACATGCAGTGGACGTTTTTCATCGGCCGTGGTAGAATGTTCGCATCCGGGAGTATGGGAGGAATTGCCATGAAGAAAATCCTTGCGCTAATGATGTGCCTCGTCCTCGTCTTTGCCCTCGCGGCCGCCGGCTCTGCCGAGCAGGAAGGCTATACCGAGTCCGTCGTCAGCCTGGATGCCGGCGATCACCAGATCCCGGCAACCGTCTGCCTGCCCACCGCCGAAGGCAAGCACCCCGCGGTCGTCATGCTGCACGGCACTGGCTCGAGCCGCGACGAGGCGGGCGGCGGCTACAAGACCGCCGCGCCCATCCTGGCCGCGAAGTACGGCATCGCCACCATCCGCATCGACTTCATGGGCAACGGCGACAGCACCGCCGACTACAAGGGCTACACCTTCGCCTCCGCCGTGGGCGACGCGGTAACCGCCGCGAAGTACATGGCTTCTCTCGACGGCGTGAATCCCGACGCCATCGGGGTCATGGGCTGGAGCCAGGGCGGCACCGACGCGCTGCTCTCCGCAGGCGAGCACCCGGAGATTTTCAAGTCCGTCGTCACCTGGGCCGGCGCGCCCAGCCTGAAGCTGGACGGTTTCTTCGGCGACGCGCAGTACGAGGAAGCGAAAAAGAACGGCTTCTTCGTGATGAACTTCGACTGGCGTGACAGCCTGAACGTCAGCCTACAGTGGTGCGAAGACGTAATGAACACCGACGTTCTGGCCGTATTCTCCGCCTTTGAAGGCCCCGTTCTTGCCATCGCCGGCAAGAACGACACCACCGTGGACCCCGCCTGGTCCGATAAGATCGTGGACGCCAACAAAGACACGCGCTCCCACGCGGCCTTCATCGACGGCATGGACCACACCTTCAACGTCTTCTCCGAGGAAGACCTGCATTCCCTCAAAGAAGCCATTGACAAAACCGGCGAGTTCTTTGCCTCGACGCTGGGCTGATCTCTCCGGGATCTTCCCCATCGAACGTAATCAGCCATGCGAAGGCCCCTGTTCCGTAGCGCGGAACAGGGGCCTTGTTACAACTGGTAAGTTTCAACGTCTCTAGATGCTGTATGCCGAAACCAGATGCAGCGGCGTAGCCGGGAACAGGTCCAACCCGGCCGCGCGATCCTTCTCCCAGAGCAGGCGCTCATTGTACACCAGCGACGCGCCCTCATACCCGGCCCGGCGATAGCCCGCTTCCGGGAAGGGGAAGTGCAGCACCTCCCGCCGGTAAGTGGGCGAGGCGCAGTCCGGGTCGCCAACGAGGCCGGAAAGGATTTTGTCGCACAGGGTGGCAAACCAATCGAGGTACACCGGGGGCAGCGGACTCCCGTTGTGCGCGGGGCAGAGTCGGTCAAAGGCTGATCCGTGACGGCGCATCGTTTCCAGCGCCCCGCGGTAGGTCTCCACCGCCGCGGCGGGGGATGCGTGGATCTGGCCGGTGCGCTCCGCGTAGCCCGGGAGCAGCAGCACCTGACCGGATTCCACCTCGTCCCCGCAAAAGAGCGTCGCGTGCTTCACGTCCAGCAGTACGATGTCCCCGGGACTGTGGCAGTCCAGCTCCAGCACCATGAGGGGCCTCCCCGAAAGCGGCAGCACTTCCCCATCCGAAACATACGAAAACTCGTAGTCCAGCGGATAGAGGGCGCGGGGCGCGCCCATCGTATTCTTCGCGCCACGCGCGATGCCCGCCGTCCCGTACACCTTCTCGAACCAGCCGTTGCCACCGGTGTGGTCGAAATGGCTGTGGGTGTTGACGACGGCGCGCACAGGCAATCCCGTCAGCGTCTGGGCGAAGGCGCGGATGTTCTCGGTGGAACAGCCCGCGTCGATCATCACGGCCTCCTCTTCGGCCAGCAGCAGGTACGCATCGCACCCCTCGCCCGAGATGAGCCATGTATCCCGCCCGATGAACCGGGCCGAAAAAGGCGTCATGGAATTCCCCCATTTCACTGTGTTCGGTGAAAAACCTGCTCGCCGTCGCGTGATCCTGGATCTGAAACCCGTTGCTCGCCGCACTCTGACCCAAAATGTCTGCGCCTGCGGACATCTTCACCCCTTGTGCGGGGTCAAGGGCTCAGCCCTCTTGCGGGATTCCAAAGGGCAGCGCCCTTTGGCGTACCCCATCCCTCCCGCCTGTACCTCAGCGTCATGATGCTGTTGCCCTTTGCGACCAATTTGCACGTATCCGAACGCTCCCGAAGCACAAAGGGGATGTCCTCGTCCGTCTTGTTGACCACCACCGCCACCCGCTCCCCGTCCGGGTTGAGAAAGGCTGTCACATCCAGCGCCTCTGTGTAGCGG
>JAEVZE010000305.1 GCA_023392395.1 Bacillota bacterium | reverse complement strand
AAGCGCACATGGTCCAGCACCGGGCGCGCGCCATCGTACGAGAAGCTCACGTCGTCGAACGCCACGTCGCCCCTGGGGCTTTTCAGGTCGGGCGCGCCGGGGACGTCCGCGGGCTCTTCCGCCTCGTCCAGCACCTCAAACACGCGTTCCGCGCCCGCCAGCGCCGACTGGATCGTCGCGAACAGCCCGGCCACCGCGTTGAGCGGCCGCGCGAACTGCTTGGAATAGCTGAGGAAGCTGACCACCGCGCCCACCGACAGCCCCGCCGTAATCGACAGCCAGCCGCCCGCGATGGACACCAGCGCAAAGGTAAGGTTTCCGATCACGTTGACCAGCGGCATCATCAACCCCGACCACAGCTGCGCGCGGTAGCCGCTTTCGCACAATCGCTCGTTGATTTCGGACAGCTCCCGAAGCACTTCATCTTGCCGGGCGAAGGCCTTGACCATCCGCATGCCGGTGATGGTCTCCTCCACCACGCCGTTCATCGCGCCCAGCGCGCGCTGTTGTGCCAGGAAATGCGCGCGGCTCTTTTTGGAGATCAGGCGCGTGAGCAGTCCCACCAGCGGCACCGACAGAAGCGTAACCAGCGTCAGCGGCGCGCTCAGCATCAGCATGACGATCAGCGAACCCGTCAGCGACAGGATGCTGGACAGGATCTGCGTGGTCGACTGTGCGATGGTGGCCGAGATGTTGTCCACGTCGCTGGACAGGCGGCTCATCGTGTCGCCGTGGGGCCGGGTGTCAAAGAACCGGAGCGGCAGGCGCTGGAGCTTGTCAAAGAACGCGCCGCGAAGACTCTTCACCAGACGCTGGGAGGCCTTCAGCATCAGCGTGTCGCAGGCGGTCCCCGCGACATAGCTGGTCAGGTTCAGCGCCACGATGGCGGCAAGGCAGGTTTTCAGGAAGTTCTCGTCCAGCGCCGATCCGGCGAAGGCGTTGAACGCGCGGCCTGCCCAGTACGGGATCAGGACCGCCAGCACCGCCGACAGCACCGTGAGCCCTGCGATCACCGAGAGCGCACCCTTTTGATTTTTGTACAGCGCGATTACGCGGCGCAGCGTGCCGCGGGCGTCCCGCGCCTTCTGGCCGGGCGCGAATCTGGCACCCGCGTTGCCGAAGCCACGGCCGATCTGCGGCTGTTTGCTGGGCGTCTGTTGATCGCTCATGCCAGCGCCCCCTCTCCGGCCACTTGGGAGCGGTACAGCGCCCGGTAGGTTTCGCAAGACTCCATAAGCTCCCGGTGGCTGCCCAGCCCCACCGCCCGGCCGCCGTCCAGAACGAGTATGGCATCCGCGAACATCGCGGTGGTACACCGCTGGGTGATCAGGATCAGGGTGCGCCGGCCACGCTGACGCATCAGGTCGTCCCGCACCTTCGCCTCGGTCAGCGCGTCCAAGGCGCTGGTGGCGTCGTCAATGACCAGCACTTTGGCCTTGCGGACCAGCGCCCGCGCGATGGAAAGCCTTTGCTTCTGCCCGCCCGACAGGTTGACCGCGCCGCTGCTCAGCGGGCTTTCAAGTCCCTCGGGCATCGCCCGCACAAAATCCGCCTGCGCCATGTCCAGCGCCGATCTCAGCGCCTCGTCCGGGGCCTCCCCGTCGCCCCAGCGCAGGTTCTCCGCCACGGTGCCGGAGAACAGCGCCGCCTTTTGCGGAGCAAGTGCCACCGCGCCGCGTAAAGTTTCTACCGGCAGTTCCCGGATGTCCCGGCCGCCCAGCAATATCTTACCGTCGCTCACATCGTAAAACCGCATCAAAAGCCAGGCCAGCGTGGACTTGCCGCTGCCGGTGGGGCCGATCACCGCCAGCGACCGCCCCGCCTCCACCCGGAAAGTTACATCGGAGAGCGCGGGAAGCCCGCTGCCGCCGGGGTAGGCGAAGGTCACGCGGTCAAAGTCCACCGAGCCGTCCATATCATCCGGAGCTGCGTTTTCCCCGGAGGCGAAGTCCTCTTCCGCTTCAAACACTTCCTGAATGCGCAACGCCGATGCCTTGGTGCGCACGAAGGTAGTGAAGATGTTGGTCATCATCGTGAGGGAAATCAAAATCTGCGCCATGTAGACCGTGAAGGCGGAGATGTCGCCCGGCGTCGCGAGCCCTTCCCGGAACAGGCCCGCGCCCAGCCAGATGATCAGCGCGGTACCAAGGCCGATGGAGAGCGTCATCAGCGGCGACAGGAGTGTAATCACCATCTGCGCCGAGACTTCCCTCCGCATCTGCCCCTCGTTTGCCGCCTCGAACCTGTCGGACTCCGCGTCGTAAGTGCCGAAGGCCTTGACGAGGCGCACGCCCATCAGGTACTCCTGCACCACCGAATTCATCCGGTCCACCGCCTTTTGCAGCAGCGCAAACCGTGGGTAGCTCAGCTTCATGCTCACGACGATCAGGATCGCCACCAGCGTCACGACGCCGTACACCGTCAGACTCAACCGAAAGTTCAGCATCGCCGCCAGTACCATGCTGCCCAGGCAGGTGACCGGCGCCTTTAGAAAGATGCGCATCGCGCCGTTGACGAACTGAACGACCTGATTGATGTCGTTGGTTTGCCGGGTAATCAGCGAGCCGGAGGGGATTTTGTCCGCGCTCGCCTCGGAGAACCTCAGGATCTTTGCGAACTGGTCGCGCCTCAGGTCCGCGCCCACCCGCTGGGAGACGCGGCTGGACAGAGCGTTTCGAATCAGCGCGAACACCGCGCCCGCGGCGGTGACGCCGAGCATTACCGCGCCCCAGAAATAGACCCGATCCAGCCGCGCCGTCCGCACGCCCTCGTCCAGGATACGCGCCATGATCGTCGGGCCCAGCAGATCACACACCGCTTCCATCGCAACGCAGGTGATCGCCAGATAGAAAGGACGGCGGTAGGCCGTGAAGTATTTTTTGAACACACCCATATGATTTCCTCGGTTGCTTCTTTTGTCGGGAAACGCCGCACTTCGGCCCTAAAGATACGTGCGCGGTGGGGCGA
>JAEVZE010000292.1 GCA_023392395.1 Bacillota bacterium | reverse complement strand
GACCAGCGGGTCATGATGCGGATGTTGATGTTCCCGCTCGACGCGGAAGCACCTCCGATCAGCGTCATTGAGAAGAGCAGAACGAGTGCCAGGGTCAGTGCGATGGTCCTTCTCATGGTACTTCTCCTTTCCAACCTTTACGATTCTCCAAACAACAGGGCGTGCCCTGTTCCTTGCCAAAGAAAGGAAGATAGCGGTTTCTGCGCGGCCGGGAGAGCTAAACGTTTCGCTCTTGCGTGCGCGTGTTTCCTTCTTTCCGGCAACTTTCGCGGCCGGAATTTTGTGGAAGGGCCGGATTCAGATCCTCCGGACGGATTCGCCCAGGATCAGTTTGTTGGCTACGGTGATCGTCTTTCCGCCCGACTCGGCGCCCGTCATGAGTTTCCGCAGGTGGTTGGCCGCCACGGTCCCGATGCGGTGCATGGGCTGCGAGACAAGCGTCAGCCTGGGCCGGATGACGTCCGTCAGCAGGATGTCGTCAAAGCCGACGAAGGACAGCTCCTCCGGAATCGCGAGTTGCTTATTCTGAACCGCCATGATGGCGCCGATGGTGATGTCGTAGCTGGTGGCAAACAACGCGGTGATGTCCGGGCGGCGCTCGTACAGCCGGAAGAATCCGTCGTACCCGCCCTTCATGCTGTATTCGGTCACTTCCACAAGCTGCATGTCCGGCTCACAGCCGATGCACCGGTAGGCGTCCAGATACCCCGCGAGCCGCTCGCGCGCCGTGTAAACTTCCTTCGGGCCGCATAGGATGCCGATTTTTCGATGCCCCATGGACAGAAGGTACGCCGTCGCCTCGCGGGAGGAGTTCAGGTTATCGGTGGTCACCACGTCGTAGATTCTGTTGGGAGGCACGTTGTCGATGAGAACGACCGGAACGTTTCGCTTTCGAGCCGAAGTAAAACTGGTCATGCCGTCAAAGCTCGTTACGGCGATGATGCCGTCCACCTGCTTGTCCACCAGAAATTCCACCGCGTCGATTTCGGTCCGCTGTTTGGAATGGCTGTCGCAAAGCAGGATGCCGTACCCGTTGCGGCTCAGCGCGTCTTCCACGCCGCCGGCGATTGTTGAGAAGAAAATTGCGGAAAATTCCGGAATGATGACCCCAACGGTCATGGTTCGGCTGGTTTTCAGCCCGCGCGCCAGGGTGTTCACCCGGAAGCTCAGCCGCTCCACGGATTCGTCGATCAGTTCCTTGTTGCGCGGAAGCACGTTTCCGCCGTTTAAGTATTTCGATATTGTCGCCAGGCTGAGGCCTGTCTCTCTCGCGAGATCTTTGATCGTCGCTGGCACTTGATTTCGCCTCGTTTTTTTATGTATACTACCATACGTACCTTAATCGGTCAACTGTATTCCTAAAATTTGTGCAATTTGCTTTAATATCACCGCCCTCTACATTAAATCCGAAAAATCTATCTCGAGTCCTATGATTTTTCATAGCGAAACGTATCGCTTGCCAAAGCTGGTTGGGTAATCCTTTGCATGTGCAAAGCACGCTGGTTTCTCTAACAGGGAGAGATGACCGAGTGGTTGAAGGCACTGGTCATGGAAGTCCTACCCAAACCCACAAAGCCTTATAAATCAAGGGTTTCTTCAATATTTGACATCGGCTGACAATCCAGGGATACTCCACAAATTGAAAAAGTGATCTGACAATTTGGATAGCTTGTGAGTACCTAGGATCTGGCATCCTGTCCTAATGTAGTGGGGGGCCTTATTCCGAAAAGAGCAGTCTTCACTTAGAAGCTTTGAGCATCAGAAAGGTATATGGATACAATCCAGAACATAGATGCTTTGAACGCCGTTCTCACCGCAAACATCTTGAGTATTGTTAAGAGTCGTGATATGCTGATTGTTACAATCCTCTTCTTCCGTTGTAGCAACAACTTTCTACCCAAGAATCAGGGGGGGCACCCCCGTTTCAAGACGCTGCCCCAGTCTTGTCCAGAGAGGGATGTTCGCCCTATGTTTCGAGGGATACAGGTCAAACTCACGGTGATCGCGCTGATCCTGGTGATCGTCCCCCTCCTGATCCTGGGTTTTTTCCTCTTTGACCTCTCGCAGCGCAAAATCTCTGAGGAAATCCGTAAAAGCGTGGAATATCGGCTGGAGCAGAGCATCCTCAACGAGGAAAAAATGCTCAAAGAAGCGGAACGTCTCGCGGGTAGGCTGTCCACCGACAAGGACCTGATCGAGGCGCTCCGAGTCGAAGGCGATACGAGCACTTCCTCCTGGAACATCTACCGCAAGATCCAGTTCCTGTACAGTGCGCTGACCGACCCCGTCATCGCGTCGGACATCAACGCCATCTATCTGTACGATCGAAAATCCGGCACCGTCTATGCATCCGAATGCTGGGGGAACCGCAACTTCTTCACAGGCGACGTCGGCGAATACTTTGAGGCCGCGATGGACCATACCACCTGGTTCGCCGCCGAGAGCCTGAAGGTGGACACCAAGATGCCGCCGTTCTACTCCATCGCCTACGCGAAACTGATCGACAGCCGGTTCATTCTTCTTATTCATGTCGGCGCGGCCGAATACCAAAAGCTGATCAGCGAGAGCATGCTGTCGCTCAAAGGCGTAGCGGTGCTCTGCGGCGCCGGGAGAACGCCTCTGCCCGGGCAGGACCTTTCGCTTTTGAAGGACCGGTCCATCGGCGATCTGGAGCAAGATTCCAGCTGGGTTGTTACTAGCCGCGGCAGCCATGCCTACCCGTGGCAGTATGTGGCGATCCAAGCAGCAGACGTACTGATCGCGCCGCAGATCGGCGCACTGGAAAGGGCGTTGGCGGTGGCGATGCTGATCCTGTCGCTGATCAGCATCCCGTTTGTGTGGCTTTTGGGGCGTAGCATCCACGATCCGATCAAGGTCATCCTGGACGCCATGTCCAGCGTAGAGCACGGGGATATGAGCGCACACATCGCGAACGTGCGCGGCGACGAGTTCGGCTTGATTTACACGCGCTTCAACTACATGGTTGAGCAGATGAACGAGCTGATTGACCGGCTGTACAAGCGCCGCATACAGCAGCAAGCAGCGGAAATCCGGGCGATGCAAGCGCAGATTAAGCCGCACTTCCTGTACAACACATTGGATACGGTCCACTGGATGGCGCGTATGAACCGCACCAAGGAGATCGGGGAGATGATCTTCTCGCTCTGCCGGTTTTACCGCCTGGTGCTCAGCGAGGGTAAGGATGTCGTGCCTGTGTCCGAGGCGCTGGACCTGGCCCGCGAATACCTGAAGATTCAGCAGCTTCGCTACAATGATCGCTTCACCGCATCCTTTGAGATCGATGAGGCACTGATCAACATCCCTGTGCCGAAATTGCTGTTCCAGCCACTGGCGGAGAACGCGGTCCTGCACGGGATCGACTCCAAGCAGGCCGCCCAGGCCATCCGCATAACCGGAAGTGTGGACGGGGACTACGCAGTGTTCAGCGTGTGGGACGACGGCATGGGCATTACCGCGGAGCAGCTGGCAAGGCTGCGGGAGGACCTGTCCAAGGACGAGGAAGGCAATCTGTTCGCGCTGCGCAACCTGTACAACCAGCTAAGATTCCTGATGCGCGGCGACATCGACATGTCCATCGACAGCGAGTACGGGAGCTGGACCTGCATCACGCTCAGATTCCCGCTCGAGGGCGCGAAGGAGGTGCGCAAGGATGTATAAGCTGCTGATCGTCGAGGACGAGAGCTGGATCCGCATGGGGCTGGAATCGGCTTTCGACTGGAAAACGGCTTTCAACATTCAGCTTCTACCCTCCGCGTCCAACGGTGAGGAGGCGCTGATGCGTATGGCGGAATGCGTCCCCGACATCGTGCTCACCGACATCCGCATGCCCCAGATGAACGGGCTGGAGCTGATCCGCACCATCCGGGCACGCTACCCCCAGATGATGGTGATGATTATCAGCGGGTTCGCGGAGTTCGAATACGCGCAGATAGCCATCCGCTACGGCGCGTTCTGCTATGTGCTCAAGCCGATCGAGGAGGACGCCCTGGCAGGGGAAATCACAAGCTGCCTAGATGTGATTCGGGAGCGGGAGCGCCAGCAGGAGGCCCAGCGCCTGGGGCAAATCCTGCGCCGGGAGCGCGTGGCGCGTGGCTGGCTGACGGGCCAGGTGAGCGCGGCGCAGGCCGGGCTCCTGCGCCCGGCGGGCCGCGATCCTCAGGAAGAATGCTTTGTGCGCGTGGCGCTTTTGCGCATTCTGTGGAAGCGTGAACCGGAGGAGGACGCATCGCTTCGGTGCCAACTCTACGATTCGCTGCGCACCTACGTGCGCGACATGCTGGGCGGCATGCTGATCGTACCGGTGGACATGGGTGGAGAGACCGCGCTGGTGCTGGACGACAGCTTCGGAAGCACGCTGGACCGCTGCCTGGAGGCGCTGAACATCTCTGGCCGGAGCGAGTTGGGGTTTTCGGTGGCGTTGGGTGTCAGCGGACAGAGCACGCTCGGCGTGGACGGCAGCGCGTTGTACCAGGAGGCCGCCTGGCGGCTGAACGAAGGCCTCCGCCCCGAGGGCCCGCGGCTGGTCCCGGAGAACCGGGAGGCGGAGGAGGCGCTGGAGGTGTTCGCTCATCACATGCGCACGCGCGACGTCGCCGCCGCAATCTCTGTGATCGAAGCGTATTTCGGCGCGCAGGCCGCCCAAATGAGGCCGCGCTCGGAGGACGACGGCGTGGCGATCGCCTTCCTGATGAGTGCGTACAAGGCCTTGGATCAGAAGGATTCGCTGAAAAACGCTCACTCGGTCCCAGCCGTCGCCGAGCGGATCTGCCTGGCGACCGACGCGGGGCAGATGAAAAACTGCCTGATCGGCGCCATCCTGGATTGGTTCCCGGGGGGCGCGTCCTGCCGCGCATTGGTCGCGGCGGCGCTCGGGTACATCGAAGCACATCTATACGAGGAAGACCTGTCGCTGAGCGTGGTCGCTTCGAAGCTGCACACCCACTATGCCTACCTGAGCCACGCGTTCAAGGAAGACCTGGGCGAAAACATCCTGGAACACATCATGCGCCGCAGGATCGAGGAGGCATGCCATCTTTTGAAAAGACCGGAGATGTCCATCTCCGACGTGGCGGAAAAGGTGGGCTACCCCAATGTGCAGTACTTCAACCGCATCTTTAAAAAGGTCAGCTGCACGACGCCCGGGCAGTACCGGCGCAATGGCAACAAGTAAAAATCGTGCTCATAATCACAAATATCGTGCATTGTTCTTTAGCGCACGGACGGTATAATCGGAATTGACGTGTAGGACGCGTAAATAATTTCTAGGAGGCGCCCACCATGAGGC
>JAEVZE010000234.1 GCA_023392395.1 Bacillota bacterium | reverse complement strand
ACAATCTGGACGAGCTTTTCAAAACACCGATGGAGCAAAACCTGTCCGTCGGCTATTCGGCTGAAAACACAGTGCAGACACTGGAATCATCGGGGGGCGGCTTCTCACGGACCACGTCGCGGCTGATTGAGAACCTGACTGATTCCTACACCGGCATCCTGATCCCCTGCATTGGCCTGCAGGAGAAGGAGATCGCGCTGACGGGGTATTCCGTCGTTAACAACACCAAAGTGATCGGCTTCATTCCCATCGAGGCCTGCAAGGGCCTGAACATCCTGAAGACGGACAAAGCAAAATCCTTCTACGTCATCCCCTTTAACGGCGTTCAGTACACGGTGGAGGCCGATCTGACGAAACGAACAACCGAGGCGTTCTATGAAAACGGCGCGCCCGTCTTCAAAATCTCGCTCAGCTTTGACGCTACGCTGGAGTACGGCGACAAAAAGCTTCCGTACAGCTTTGGCGCAGCGGACAACGAAGCGCTGACGGCCATGATCAAGCGGATGATCGATCAAGACGTCCGGGACGCGGTCTATCAGGCACAGTCAACGTACCATACGGATTACCTGCAGCTAGACGATGCGTTCCGCGTCGCCTTTCCGTTGGTCGCCGAATCGATGAACTGGAACGAGGCGTTCGCCCGGGCGGCCATCACGCCGGAAGTGGATGTGAGCCTGAAATCGACCTACATGATGGACTACAGCGTGGATCATCTTCGGTGAAGGGGAGGGTGCTTTGAGGAACGGCGAATTTGAACGGTGGATCGCCTCCATCCAGACGGGTGGTCTGGACATCTCGAGGCGTTCCGTCTCCTACCGGGGCGGTAGGGCGGAGCTGATGTACATCCAGCAGCTTACCGACAGGCTTGCGCTATCCGAAAACGTGGTCAAGCCGCTGGTCATTGCGTGCGCCTCGGGCAGGACGCGTCTGACCGCGCAGGAGACTTTAGACGGCATCCTCTACGCCGACTCGGTGAAGGTGGAGACGGATTGGACCCGGATTCAGGAGTTCATCCTGACCGGCATGGCGGTGCTGCTTTTTTCCACCGACGACAGCTACCTTGTGATCAATCAGAAGAAGGTGGAAAAGCGGTCGGTGCCCACGCCGCAATTGGCCTACACCGTCCGCGGCGGGCAGGACTGCTTTACCGAAAACCTGGATGCGAACTTGTCCCTGATTCGCTACCGGGTCAAGGACCCCAACCTGCGCATCCGGTACTGTGAGGTGGGCGTTCGAACCCGGACGCGCGTGGCGGTGCTCTACATCCAGGACATCGCCAACGAAACGGCCGTGAACGAGGTGATGAAGCGCATTGGGGACATTCAAGTGGACGGCATCGGCGAATCTGGCGAGTTGCAGGAGTTTCTGCTCAACGACAACAAGAAGCTCTTTCCGCAGATGGGCCTGATCGAGCGATCGGACATGGCGTACAGTACCCTCCTTGAGGGTAAGGTGATGGTGTTGACTGACGGCAGCGGCATCGCGCTGTACGCGCCCAAGGTCTTCAGTGAATTCTTCTTCGCCGGCGATGACCGGTATGACAATAAGTACTTCGGGATGTTCAACCGGCTGCTCCGATACGTGGCCATCGCCACCGCGCTGACCGCCTCCAGCATCTTTGTCGCCATCACCTCCTTTCATACGGAGGTGCTGCCCAGCGATTACGCGATTTCGCTGGCGCAGATGCGCGCCAATGTGCCCTTCAGCGCGATGGTGGGTGCGATGATCCTGGAATTCATCATGGAGCTGCTTCGGGAGGCGCTGATCCGGGTACCCAAGCAGATCGGCCCGGCCATCGGCATTGTGGGCGCCATCGTGATCGGCCAGTCCGCCATCGCGGCAGGCTTTTTCAGTCCGGTGCTTCTGACCATCGCGGCCGTATCGCTGCTGGCTTCCTTCGCGATTCCGGATTACACGCTGGTCAATCCGTTTAGGGTCCTGAAGTTCGCCCTGATCATGTTCACCGGCGCGCTTGGTTTTTTCGGTTTCACTGCGCTTATGACGGCCATTGCCATCGAGCTGGTGTCGCTCAACAGCTTCGGCACGCCCTACATGGCGCCCTGGGCCCCGTTCCACTGGCGCGATTTCACCACGACGCTGATCAACCGGTCCGACACGGAGGTGGAAAGGCCTGCGTATTTGAAACCGAAGGACAAGATCCGGATGAAGGGCAGGCACAGCGAATAAGACGGGGGCCTGTACAGACGATCATGCGAAGGGAAAGAGCGTGCAACCCCAACCCGACTTGAATACCGCCCCTGCTTTTGTGCGGGGCGGTATCAAATATTCCATGCCCGGATGGGGGAAACAAATGAAGCCGCCCGGAACGCTTTGTTCCGAGCGGCTTGAAGATCAGGTTGGGTTTACACGCCGAAGTTCTCGATCTTCGCGGCGGCCTTCCACTCGTCCAGCGCCTTGGAGAAGGCTTCATCCTGGGCGGTTTTCAGCGTCTCGCTGGTCAGCGCTTCCTTGACGGAATCGTAGGTCACCGGGCCGGTGGGCACGTCCGCCTCGTAGCGGATGATGTGGTAGCCGTAGCTGCCCAGCACCGGATCGGACACGTCGCCCACGCTCTTCAGCGCCAGCGCGGCTTTCAGGAACGCCTCGTCAAAGGACGCGCCCTCGCACACATAGTAGCCGGTTGTGGCAGTCGCGGTGCCCGTCTTCATGCCCGGGTCTTCGCCGTAGGTGTCGATCAGGCTCTGGAAGTCTTCGCCCGCCTTGATCTTGGCCACGACTTCGTCGATCTTGGGCTGCGCTTCCTTGAGAAGGGCGTCCAGATCGGTCTGGGCGGTCTTCTTGT
Organism: Bacillota bacterium; assembly: GCA_023392395.1. Lineage (GTDB taxonomy): Bacteria > Bacillota > Clostridia > Christensenellales > Aristaeellaceae > JAEZHK01. The sequence continues at coordinate 1,297 of JAEVZE010000234.1, read as the reverse complement.
CGGCTTCGGAGGTGGCGGTGTCGGCAATCTTGGTCTTCAGCTCGTTGATCTGGTCGATCTTCTCGGGCTTGATCAGGATGTGCTTGACGGTGCGCACGCCCGCGGGCGCGTAGTAGACGGTGGTGCCGTTGAGCACGGCATTGCAGTAGGACGCGGGATCGGCGTCGTAGGACGTCTTCTCGTCGGTGATCTTCTTGTCATAGGCGGCCTTCACCTGGTCGTCGGAGACCGTGATCGGGTCGGTGACGGTCTTCTGCACGCGGGTCAGGATCTCGCTGGTCTTGTACTGCTCCTTGAACTTGTCCAGCGGGTAACCGGCGCTCACCAGGTACTCTTCCGCCTGCTTCTTGGCGTCCTCTTCAGACACGCCGGTCTGCGTGTAGTAGCTGGCGTAGGTGGTCACGTAGTTGTTGTAATCGTCCTCAGCCTGCTTTTCGATGTTGGCGATTTCCTCATCGGTCAGCTTGTCCAGGCCGAGCTCCGTGGCCTTGTGCTGCATGAGCTTGAGCTGGATGGCGTAGTTGAGCGCCTGATCCATCAAGAGGGAGTGCACGCTGGCCTCCGTCACATCCATGTAGGCGGAGTACTGGCTGGAGATCATCTGGAAGTAGCCGTCCACCTCGCTGTAGAGGATGTTGTCCCCGTCGACGGTCGCCACGATCTTGTTGGGGTCGGGCGTGGGCGTGGGTTCGGGGGCCGCGGTCGCTTCGGCGGCAGCGGTGGCTTCGGGCGCTGCGGTAGCTTCCGCCACGGGCGCCGGGGTAGCCTCGGGCGCTGGGGTGGCCTCTGCCACGGGCGCCGGGGTGGCGGCCGCTTCGCAAAGCGCGTTCAAGGGCAGCATGGCGATGACCAGCGCAAAAACCAGTACCAGAACTTTCTTCATGTTATTATGCCTCCATTTTGATGCGAACAGGCGGCCTGTACGGTGGCCTGTGATACCATAGACGAAAAACCCGGCCGGATGGATGCGGTTTTTGCGCTGGACGGTTTTGGCTGGCGCCATCCCCGCTTGCGAGGTTACCGGATCCGGTCAACGCTTTGAGCCGTCAGCCGGCGACGGTTGCGGCGGGCGTGGGCGACGGCATGGGCGTGGGCGACGGGGTGGGCGCGGGCATCGGAGTGGGCACGGCCGCAAGCTGCTCAGTCAGCTGATCGATGGTGGCCTGCGCCTCGGAAAGCAGCTTGTCCTTCTCGTCGAGGAGGAGCTGCATTTCGGCCTTGGCCTTGTCGACCGCTTCGGTCAGCTTTGCCTCACCATCGGCGACAGCCTGGGCCACGGCGGCGTCCTTGTCGGCGG
>JAEVZE010000224.1 GCA_023392395.1 Bacillota bacterium | reverse complement strand
GGCCTCCGCGATGCTGCACCTGCCGGCGCTGATGGGCAGTACCAGCGCGTTCCGCTCTACCGCCGCGCGCACCAGCATCGCCTCGTTGTGGGTTACGAGCCCGCGTTCGAACAATTGTTCGGTGATCGCAAACGCCGCTTCCTCGCTGATCGAATTGCCCACCCGCTCCAGGAGCAGGTTCATCAGGCTCTGATCGCTCCTCGCCTTCATCCGAACGACACGCACGTAGCCTCCGCCGCCGCGCCTGCTTTCGATGATGTAGCCGTGGTCGACTGAAAAGCGGGTCGCCAACACATAATTGATCTGCGACGGCGCGCAACCAAAGTGCTGGGCCAATTCGTTCCGGCGCAAGTCGATCTGCGCGTCCTCTTCCATCAATTCCTTGATAAACCGTTCTATGTTATCGCTCAACTGAGCCATAGGTATCCCTCGCTATCTGACCATCTTTGACTATATTATACCCGATCCGTCGTGAAAAGCAAGGGCGTGCCGCAATATTAACACGGCAATGTTTTCCGCCTTCAAGGTTGCGGCACTTTCAATATATGCCGGAACGGGGGGATGCCGCGCGGGCGCGGCTCAATTTGCCATCAGACGCGCGTCATGAGCGCTCGGTTTCGCCCCCTCTCCTTGATGAAACGGCAGGACGCGAAAACCGCCGTTGGAGCGGCGGTTTTGTACGAAGGGACATTGGAAGTTGATGGAAGTCGATCAATTCAACTCGGCGGAATCAGTTTTTTGGGCTTCGCGCCAGAGTGCGACGGTCAAGCTCGCGCCGACCAACAGCATGATCAAGTTGATCCAGAACGGCGCGGTCAGCGACAGCGTGCTGAGCTTCCCCGCCAGCGCGGGAAACCCGGTCGCAACCAGCACCATCAAGCCATAGATCAGCCCCAGGATGCGCGCACGCTCCTCGGGGTCGGCGTTGATGAAGAGGAGCGAATCGGTTAACGGCGACAGCATCGACAGGGAAATCGCTTCCAGCGCGACGCTGGCGATCAGCACCGGAACCGGGGCGCTGTGCGGCGCCGCCAGAAGCAAAACCTGTGAAAGTCCGAGCACGGCCCAGGCGGCAAGCATCGGGTTTTTGAAGCGGCTGAAGCGCAGGCGCGGCACGATCAGGAAGATGCAGCCCATGATAATCAGCGACTTGAACGTGGTGTACAGCGCCACGTCGCCCTCTGCGATGCCCAGCTGCTTGGTGATGTACACCGCCCAGAAAGAGGTGTTGAGCGTCGTGACCACCAGGTAGGACGCCAGGACGCCGATGGTCAGGATCATCCGCTTTTCGCGGATCATCCGGAGGAATACGTCCTTGCAGCCCCAGATCAGATCCCAGACGCTCTGGTCTTTGGTCTCCTCCATGCGCCTCTTGCCCATTTCGGTCTCAGTGCCAACCTTGTAGAGGATGTAGAACTTGAGCGTCATCGAAACGCACGCGAACGCGTACAGTACCCGCATCGTGGGCACGACACCGAAGGTGTCCACCGCCAGCTTCGACAGTGGCGCGAAGAATGCCGCCACCACGCCCATCAGCTGCGTCAGCGCAAAGCAGCGCATCACCAGTTCGTTGTCGCTGCCCTCGGTCAAAAGCAGGCCCCAGGAATTGCCCGTCGTGCGCCAGAAGCCGTTGAACAGCGCGGCGACGACGAACCAGACGTAGTTCTGGGAAAGCGCCCACAACAGCGTCGGGATCGTCCAGGCGATTACGTCGATCACGTAGGTGCAGAGCCTGCGGCCCATCTTGTCGGCCAGCGGGCCGCTCAAGACGGCGGCGATGATCTGGATTATCAGAGAAATCGACGTAACGTAGCCGATCTCGGCCGTCGTCAGCCCCAGGCCCACCATGTACAACGCAATATATGGTGCGTATAGGTTGTACGGAATGCCCCACAGCGGCTCCGTCCACAGACACGCGCGAGGGTTTCCTTTTACGTGCAGGAAGGTGCCAATCATGCCTCTTTGCATGTTCAGCCTCCGGTAAACATCGATGTGATCCAGTGGTACAGCGGAAGATAGGCGATCGGAAGAAAGATGGCGGGCAGAAGGTTTGCGACCCGCACGCGGGTTTTGGTGGCCTCCAGCATGTTGAGGCCCAGCGCGATGATCAAAAGCCCTCCGACGGCGCTCATCTCATTGATGACGGCGTCGGACAATACCGGACCCACGATGCCCGCCGCCAGCGCGATACCCCCCTGGTACAGGGTCAGCGGCACCAGCGAAAGGATCACGCCCGGGCCCATCGCCGAGGCGAAGATGACGGAAGAAACGCCGTCCAGCGCGGACTTGGCCAAGAGCGTCGAGGCATCCCCGGTCAGACCCGCCTGCATGGAGCCGACCACCGCCATCGCGCCCACGCAGTAGAGAAGCGTCGCGGTCACAAAGCCTTCCGAAAAACGGCTGTCGCCGTCGCTGGAGAACCTCTTCTGCGCGATCTCGCCCAGATGGTCGAGGCGCTGTTCGATCTTGAGCGCCTCGCCAAGGACCGAACCCAGCACGATGCACACGATAACGCACATCATGTCCGCCGTTTTGATCGCGCCCAGGATACCGATCAGCGTCACGCACAGGGCCAACCCCTGGCTGACGATGTTGCGAAACCTCGTGGAGATGCCACCCCGGAGCATGAGACCGATGAGGCCGCCGACGGCAACCGCGGCGGCGTTGACCAAAACGCCGTACATATCGGGAACCTTCGCCTTCCGTAAAAGAGCAGCGCAACCATTCGGCTGCGCTGCTCCGCTTGTCGTTCAGGAATTAATAACGGCTCTGGCGCTGCGATTCAAAGCAATCGCGGCAGTAGACCGGACGATCACCACGCGGCTGGAACGGCACCTGGGTGGGACGGCCGCAGCCATCGCACACAACGTCGTACATCGGGCGATCGCCGCCGCGGGAGCCGCCGCCGCCGTTGGACTGACGACGATTGGCACGGCAGCTGGGGCAACGGCCAGGCTCGTTCTGGAAGCCTTTGTCAGCATAGAACTGCTGCTCAGAAGCGGTGAAAACGAACTCAGCGCCGCACTCACGGCAAGTCAAGGTTTTGTCCTGCATCATAGAAAAGAACCCTCCTAATTTTCGCCCTTTGATGACCTTCCCTGATTCTCCGAGTCCTGTCATCGGTAGGGCTACCACCGGAGGGATACGGGACGAAGGTATGTTCATTCTGGGCTATTACGTATTATAGCACTATTGATCCGCGAACGCAAGACCCGAGAGAAAATTTTACTCGGATTTCTGCCCAGTTTCCGCCTTTTTTCCCGGTTTGTGGGTGCGGAAGTGGCGTTGGGACGGCGCCGGCGCCTTGGGCGGCTCCGCGGCTTGCTTCTCGGTCGTCAGCTTGTCGAAGTACTGGTCGGTGTTCATCTGCTTGGGCCCTTTGGGG
>JAEVZE010000212.1 GCA_023392395.1 Bacillota bacterium | reverse complement strand
GACATGGACAAGCATATGGCGATGCGGATTGACGAAACGGACAATGTGGCGATTGCGGTGGAGCCGGTAAAAAAGGGCGAAACCGTCCGGATTCACGGCGAAGCCACGCAGGTATCCCAGGACATCCCCTTTGGGCACAAGTTCGCGCTGGCCAAAATCCAGCCCGGCGAAAAGATCGTGAAGTACGGCGCACCGATCGGACACGCGACGAAAGAGATCGAGGCGGGGGAGTGGGTGCACACCCACAATATGGAATCTAGCCTCGATGGCCTGGAGCATTACGAGTATCAGCCGGAGGCCGCGAGTAAAGAGGATGTGTCCGGCGCCCCAGGTATGTTTGACGGCTATGTTCGCCCGGACGGCTCCGTAGGAATTCGCAACGAGCTGTGGATTGTCCCCACCGTGTCCTGCGTCAACTCCGATATCCAGCGCCTCGCTGAAGTGGCGCGCGCAAAATTCGCAGGACGGTGCGACGGCATCTATGCGCTGCCCCACAACGCGGGCTGCTCCCAGCTGGGTGACGACCACCGAACCACGCAGCGCCTGCTGCGCAGCATCGTCCGCCACCCCAACGCGGGTGGCGCGCTGATCGTAAGCCTGGGCTGCGAAAACAACAACCTGGAGGAATTCCTGCCGGTTCTGGGGCAAGTGGACGGCCGCCGGGTCAAGACCATGATCACTCAAGAGGTCGAGGGCGACGAGATCGAGCGCGGCCTTCAGCTGATCGACGAAATCCTGTCCGAAATGGATCGCGATCACCGCGAGCCCTGCCCGATATCCAAGTTGACGATCGGCTTCAAGTGCGGCGGTTCGGACGCGTTTTCGGGGATCACGGCCAACCCGCTGTGCGGCAGGATCGCCGACCGGATCACGGCGTTGGGCGGCAGCGCGGTCCTGACCGAGGTGCCCGAGATGTTCGGCGCGGAGCAGCATCTGATGGCGCGCGCCCGGGACGAAGAGGTGTTTGGAAAAATTGTCGAGCTGATCAACGGGTTCAAGGAATACTACCTGGGCTACGGCCAGCCCATCGACAAGAACCCTTCGCCCGGAAACCTCGCGGGGGGCATCACCACGCTGGAGGAAAAATCGCTGGGCTGCATCCAAAAGGGTGGCCACGCGACGATTACCGGCACGCTGAATTACGGCGAGCGGTGCATAACCCCCGGCTTGAATCTGATGATCGGCCCCGGAAACGACAGCGTCTCCATCACCGACCTCGTATCCGCGGGCGCGCAGATCATCCTGTTTACCACCGGCCGGGGCAATCCGCTGGGCACGGTGGCGCCGGTGGTCAAGATCGCCTCCAACAGCGAGCTGACGCGCAGGAAGCCCAAGTGGATTGACTTTGACGCGGGGAGGCTCCTGGACGGGCGGACGATGGACGAACTCCGGGACGAGCTCTGGGCGATGCTCATCGAGACCGCGTCCGGGCGGCACCAGACTCGAAATGAAATCAACAACAGCCGCGAGATCATGATCTTCAAGGACGGCGTGCTGCTGTAACGGGAAGGGGCATGGGGGAATGGCATTGAATACCGACGTCCGGGGCGGCGTCGCGGACCGGCTGGTGGCGGGCGTTGAATTGCCGCGCATGTTTCTGGCCCGGCAAAAGCTGGACGGCTCCCACATCGAGCCGAAGGACATTCCGGCCACCGTATTTTCCGAACTGAGCCGCGACGCGGTCGCGGAGCGCATCAAGCCCGGTATGTCGGTCGCCATCACCGGCGGCAGCCGCGGCGTGACAAATTATGACATCGTCATCCACGCGATCGTGGATTTCGTCAAAATGCGGGGCGCGCATCCATTCATCTTCCCCGCCATGGGCAGCCACGGCGGTGCCACCGCCGAAGGGCAGACCGGTATCCTCGCCGGGTACGGCATCACGGAGGAGACCATGGGCTGCCCGATCCGCGCCACGATGGAGACGGTCTATCTGGGAGATACGCCAGAAGGCATGCACATCTACGGCGACAAGTTCGCCTGCGCGGCCGACGCGGTGATTCTGTGCAACCGCATCAAGCCACACACCGCCTTTGAAGGGCCCTACGAGAGCGGCCTCATGAAGATGTCGGTGATCGGCATGGGCAAGCAACACGGGGCGGAGCAGGTGCACCGGGACGGTTTCTCCGACCTGGCGCGTTTGCTTCCGATGATCGGCCGGGTGGTTTTCGACCACGCGCCGATTGCGCTGGGCGTAGGGCTGGTGGAAAACGCGTTTGACCAGACCTGCCTCGTCCGCGCGCTGACAGCGGAGGAGATCTGGCAAGAGGAGCCGAGGCTTCTCAATTACGCCCGCAGCCGGATGGGGAAGCTTCACACCCGGGATCTGGACCTTCTGGTGGTGGACCGCATTGGCAAGGACATGAGTGGCGACGGCATGGACCCCCACATCACCGGCCGGTTCGCAGTGCCATATATGAAGGGCAAGTTGCAGGTGCAGCACATCGCGGTGCTCGACCTCACGGAGGAAACCCACGGCAACTGCAACGGCGTCGGCCTTGCGGATGTGACAACCAAGCGTCTGGTGGACAAGATCGACGCAAACGCCACCTTCCCCAATGTCATCACCAGCACAGTGCTGTGCACGCCCAGGATTCCGCTGTTCGCCGGATCGGATAAGGCGTGCATCCAGATCGCGCTTCGTACCTGCAACTACATCGACCGCGAGCACCCGAGGGTGGTCCGGATCCGGGACACCAAGCACATCGGCGAGATCTGGATGAGCGAGGCGCTTCTGGCCGAGGCGTCGGCCGACCCTAACCTGGAGGTGCTCGGTGCCCCCGAGCTTTGGGCCTTTAACGGCGATGGCGACCTGTGGTGACATCGCCCTTACCATGCAACAAAGGCCGGTGGCCTTTGCAATATGCATCCTACTTCGAGGAGGAAATGGTCATGAAGAAGCTCCTGCCCCTGTTCCTTTGCCTGGTTCTGACCCTCTCGATGATGGCGGCCCCCGCTGCGTTCGCGGCGGATGAGTACGTCATCGGCTGCCCTCAGCCGCTGACCGGCACCAACGCGCAGCCCGGTGAGTGCGCGCTGAACGCCGTCAAGCTGGCCGTGAAGCAGATCAACGAGGCCGGCGGCATCCAGGGCAAACAGATCCGCTTGGTGTCCTATGACGATCAGGGATCCCCCGAAGAGGCCGTGAAGGTCGCCACGAAGCTGGTCCAGGTGGACAAGGTTCAGGCGGTCATCGGCTCCTGCATCTCCAGCTGCGTTCTGTCCTCCGGCGCCATCTTCAACGATGCGAAGATCCCCACCTTCGGCACCGGCACCAGCCCGACTTGGATGCAGCAGGGCTGGGAGTATGTGTTCCGCGCCTGTCAGAACAACAACTTCGCGCTGCCGCTGGTCGTGAAGAAGCTCCAGGAGCTGGGCGTGACCAAGGTTGCGATCTTTGCCGGCCAGGATGACGCCGCCGTCGCGGGCGTCAAGACCATGACCGAACTGTGCCAGGCGGCGGGCATCGAAATCACCGCCTCCGAAAGCTACGCTGAGGGCAACACCGACTTCTCTGGCCAGGTCGCCAAGATGATCTCCTCCGGCGCGCAGGTGATGTTCATTTCCACCTTCGGCCCGACCCAGCCGCTGATCGCCAAACAGCTGCGCCAGTTCGGTTTCGAAGGCCTGTGCTTCACCAAGGACCTGTACCAGGTGGACGCGCTGCAGGTTGCGGGCGACGCCTCCAACGGCTTTGCCTTCGCCTATCCCTACCTGACCTACACCAGCGTCGAGGACTGCGACGACCCCACCGTCAAGGCGTTCCTGGAAGCGTATCAGGCCGAGTATGGCACGCTGCCTGTTTCCGACTGCGCCTACCGCGCCTATGACAGCATGACGGTTCTGAAGGCCGCCGTCGAAGCCGCTGGCTCTACCGATGGCGAAGCCGTCAAGAACGCGGTCGCCACGCTCACCGGCATTCAGACGCTGGCGGGCCTGCAGGACTACACCAAGGGCGACGGCGAAGGCCTGCATGAGTTCAACATCTTCGTCGTTGACAACCAGAAGTACACCACCTTTGACAAGTGGCAGGGCAGTGAGGGCTACAACGCCGTCATGACCGCCTCTGGCCTGGCTTCCTAAGTTATCCGGCAATCCCCATCCGTTCCCGCGGGGAGGCGGGCGCCTCCCCGCCTTTTTACACCAAAAGACCAGGGATCGGTCAACTTACGTTTTTCACAGAAAGAGAGGGGACGGCCTGATGCTCACCCAGGTTCTCGTTTCAGGCTTCGTCATCGGCTGTATCTACGGTTTGATCGCCCTGGGGTACAGCATCATCTACAAGGCATCGGGCCTGATGAACTTTGCGCAGGGCGATGTTCTGACACTCGGCGCGTTTCTCGGTTACACCTTCTACACCGTGCTGAAGCTGCCCTTCCCGGTGGCTGTGGTGTTGACCATGCTGTGCGCGGCGGCGTTCGGGCTGTTCCTGGAGCATTTCATCATCCGAAAGCTTCAGAACAAGAACGTGCTGGCCATCTATGTGGTGTTGGCCACCATCGCGGTGTCCTACATCCTGCAGAACACCATCCAGGCGGTCTGGAGCACCAAGATGCTCAACTACCCGCCAGTGTTCGGCGTCTCCTCCCTGCGCATTTTCGGTGTGAAAATTCAGACTGAATCAGTCTTTTGCATTGCGTGCTCGTTCCTTTGCATGATCGGCCTGCACGTGTTTATGAAGTACACCCGCTTTGGCACGGCCATGCGCGCCTCCGCCATGGATGCAAAGGCCGCTCAGGCCTGCGGCGTGAACACGTCGCTGAGCACCGGCATCACCTGGGCCATCGCGGCGGGCATGGCGGCCCTCGCGGGCATCCTGCTGGGGCCAATCTACGGCGTGTTCATCATGCTGGGCTCAACCATCGGCCGCAAGGGCTTCGCGGGAGCCATCATGGGCGGCTACGGGAACATGTACGGCGCCATCGTGGGCGGCATCCTGCTGGGCCTCATCGAGACGCTGACGGCCAGCTACCTGTCCTCGGTGTACAAGGACATGATTTCCTACGCGGTGCTGTTGATCTTCCTGTTCGTCAAGCCGACGGGATTGTTCAACGAGCGCGCCATCACAGAGTGAGGAGCATGCCTATGAAATCCATCACGAAAAAGAACATGCCCTTGAAGATCGTGCTCGCGGCGCTGTTTCTGCTGTTGCCGGTGATCATGACCGCCGTCGGCTTCAACTATGGCATTCTGGTCGCGTGCGTCGCGATGCTGTACACCATCGCCGCATCCGGGCTCGACATTGACTTTGGTTACTGCGGGCAGATCTCCATGGGCCACGCGGCGTTTTTTGCCATCGGCGCCTACGGCTCGGTGATGCTGAACAAGTACTTTGGCTTGCCGGTCTTTGCGACGATGCTGATTGCGTCGGTGCTGGCGACCGTCATCGGCGCCATCATCGCCTACCCGGCCTCGAAGCTCGTGTTCCACTTCCTGTCGCTGGCCACCATCGCCTTTGGCGAAATCGTGTACACGCTGCTTCTGAATTCCCCCGGCGGGGTCACCGGAAACGCGGTGGGCCTGTTCGCCCCGAACATCTCTTTCTTTGGCTACCAGCTGAGCGATTACACCAACTTCTACTACTTCGGCCTGGCGGCGGTGGCGCTGTTCCTCGTGGCCAAGTACCTGATGGTCAATTCCAAGGTGGGCCGCGCCTGGATCGCCATCCGCGAAAACCCCGTCGCCGCGGGCGGCATGGGTATCGACGTGACCAAGTACAAGGTGATGGCGTTCGCGGTCAGCGCGTTCTACACCGGCTTTGCGGGCGCGATGTACGCCCACCTGATGCGCTACATCGGGCCGGACACCTTCACCCAGAAGCAGTCGGTCATGTTCGTGACGATGATGCTCTTTGGCGGTACCGGCTCCATTGCAGGCCCCATCGTGGGCGTGGTGGTGGTTCTGATGTTGATCGAGGGCCTGCGCATGTTCGAGCAGTACCAGATGCTGATGTACGGCATCCTGCTTTTGATCGTCGTGGTCACGATGCCCGGCGGCCTCTACGGCAGTCTCAAGAGTCTCTTTGGATGGTTCACCGACAGGCGGAAGGGGGGCAGGATCGATGTTGCTTGAAATCAACAACCTCTGCCTCAGCT
>JAEVZE010000204.1 GCA_023392395.1 Bacillota bacterium | reverse complement strand
AGTACATCCTGCATAGAGTAAAGACCCGCGGACTTGCCCGCTGCGAACCTGGCCGCCCGCACCGCGCCGTTCACGAAAATCTGGCGGCTGGTGGCGCTGTGCCGGATCTCAATCTCCTCGTCCTCGCCGTAGAAGATCACCCGGTGCTCGCCCGCCACGGTGCCGCCCCGCACCGCGTGGATGCCGATCTCATGCCCCCGCGCGCCCACCTGGCCCTCGCGTCCGTACACGCGCTGGTAGGCATGGTCTGGATCAATGGCGTCCACCAGCAGCTTTGCAGTGCCGCTGGGGGCGTCCGCCTTCTTGTTGTGGTGGGTCTCGACGATCTCCACATCGAAGGAATCGAGGAGCTTCGGCGCAATTGCCTTCAGCGCCTGCTGAAGTACCGCCACGCCCGTGGAATAGTTGGAGGAATGCACGATGGCGGTGATCTTCGACGCCTCCCGGATCAAACTCAGCTGCTCCTGCGAATACCCGGTGGTGCCTAGCACCAGCGGGCAGCCCCGCGCGATGCCAAAGGCCAGCACCTTTTCCAGGTTCCCGGGGTAGGAGAAGTCCACCAGCACGTCCGGCTGGCCCGGCACGTCCTCCGGCTTTTCGAACAGCCCCACGTCCACCACGCCCAGAAGCTCAAAATCGCCCGAGCGGGCCATTGTCTGCTCGATCATCTGGCCCATCCGGCCGTGGCCGATCAAGATCGCGCGGATCATGATTCCAGCACCTGCATCGCGCGGATGAGCTTGTCGCGGCTCAAGGGATCCATCTCGGAAAGCGGCAGGCGGTAGCCGCCCACGCCCATGCCGCGAAGGTTCATGGCCTCCTTGATGGGGATCGGATTGACCTCGACGAACAGCGCGTTGATCAACTCCAGATACTTGAGCTGCAAAAACGCGGCCTTTTTGTAGTCGCCCTTGAGGCAGGCGTGGGCGATGTCCCGGCACTCCTGGGGACAGAGATTGGCAAACACGCTGATCACGCCGCTGCCGCCCAGGCACATCACCGGCACGATCATGTCGTCGTTGCCGGAGAGCAGCTGGAAGTCGTCGGTGATGTACCGGGCCACCTTGGCCACGTAGGAGATGTCGCCGCTGGCTTCCTTGAGCGCCACGATGTTCTTGTGCTTGGCCAGAGCCGCCACGCAGTCCACCGGCAGCTGGCAGCTGGTGCGCCCAGGCACGTTGTACAGGATGATCGGCACGTTCACTTGGTCTGCGACGGAGGCGAAGTGCTGGTACATTCCTCGGGCATTGGCCTTGTTGTAGTAGGGAGTGATCAGAAGCAGGCCGTCCACGCCCAAATTGGCGTAGGCGCGGCTTTTCATCAGCGCGGTTTCGGTGCAGTTGGAGCCCGCGCCCGCGATGACCGGGATGCGACCGTTGACTGCGTCCATCACGCACTTGACGACGGCCTCGTCCTCCTCGTGCGTCATGGTGCTGGATTCGCCGGTGGTGCCCAGTGCGACAATGCCGTCGGTGCCGCTCTGGACGTGCCATTCGCAAAGCTCCCTCAGCTTCTCGAAGTTGACCGAACCGTCCTCATGGAAGGGCGTCACGATGGCCACATAGCTCCCCTGAATCATCTGCCTTCACTCCTTTCGAGATTTTTCGCCATCATAGCAGGTTTACCAGCCAAAATCAACCGATTGATCGAATTCTTCACTTTTTTCACCCCATGAAAAAGTGTATCATGGAGACGATACGAGAGGGGGCTGAAGAACCATGCTCGAAAAACTCAAACGCGACCGCCGCGCGCTGCACCAAATCCCTGAACTTCAGTTTGAACTGCCCGAGACGCAGGCATACCTTTTGAATGCCTTAAGTGAAATCGGAGTGGAAGCCGAAGCGCTCCCGTCCTGCGGGATCCTGGCCTATTTCGACGGCGGCAAGCCGGAGACCGCCGCCTTCCGCGCCGACATGGACGCGCTGCCCATTCAGGAGCTCCGCGAAGGCGGATACGCTTCCACCCACCCCGGGAAGATGCACGCCTGCGGCCACGACGGCCACATGGCGATGCTTTTACAACTGGCCCGGTACGCGCACGCCCACATTTCGGAACTGCCCCGAAATCTCCTCCTCATCTTTCAGCCCGCGGAGGAGGGCGGCGGCGGCGCGCGGACCATCGTGGAAACCGACGCGCTGGAAAAGCGCAATGTAACGCATATCTTCGGCCTGCATGTCGCGCCGGAGCTGCCCGTGGGCACATTGGCTTCCCGCCCGGGCGCGTTCTTCTCCAAGTCCAGCGAGGTGTACGCCCTCGTGCACGGCAAGTCGGCCCACGCGGCCAACGCCGCCGAAGGGCTGGACGCGCTTTCCGCCGGCGCGGACTTCCTGCTCCGTGCCGAGGCCATGGAGCAGGCCTTCCCCCAGGACGTCGCGCGTCTTCTGAAGTTTGGTAAGTTCATCGCGGGCACCGCGCCCAACATCGTCGCGGAAACGGCCAGCATCACCGGCACGCTGCGTGCGTTTGATAACCAGGTGTTTCAGTCGCTTCAAGACGGCCTTTCAAACGTAGCCCGCCAGGTGGAGGCGAAGTGGGGTGTCAACATCGAGCTGAGCTATTCCCCCAGCTATCCCCCGCTTCTCAACGACCCCAAAGTCTATGAGCGCGCCATCCACCAACTTCGCGGCTTCAACTACCGGGAATTGCCCCAGCCCACCATGCTCAGCGAGGACTTCTCGTATTACCTTGAAAAGGTGCCCGGCGTGTTCTTCAAGTTGGGCATCGGCACCGGTATCCCGCTGCACACCCCCGAATTTGATCTGGACGAGCGCGCATTGATGTACGGTGTCGAGGCGCTGATCGCGCTGGCGCACCTGAAATAAAACGACAAATCGCGCATCTCTGGTTTGATACAATCACCGCTTTACTTTGATATCAGAGTATAACGTTAACTTGACACCAGGCCAAATCCGTGCTACACTTCGCGGCAAGGAGCTGATGTCGGTGAATCCGTTCGAGGAAATCTTAAAACCCGAGGAGCGCGTGACGCTGTCGCTGCGCGGCATGTACGAGCGCCACGGCTACCAGAAGTACCGTATGGGCAAGTTCGAGGAGTACGAACTGTACCTTGAAAATAAGAACTTCCTGGGCGCAAAGTCGATCATTACGTTCAACGATGCGGATGGGCGGCTGCTCGCGCTCAAGCCGGACGTGACGCTGTCCATCGCCAAGAACACCCACGCTACCCGCGACTCCAGCGAAAAATTCTACTACCTGGAGAACGTCTACCGGCAGGACCGGCACAGCGGCGCGTACCAGGAGATCAGCCAATTGGGCCTTGAGTATATCGGCGCGCTGACCGACTACGCCGCAGGCGAAGTGCTGACGCTGGCCATCCGGACGCTGAAGGAGATTTCCCCCTCCTACAAGCTGCAACTGTCCCACGCCGGGTTTGTGCAGTCGCTGCTAGACAGTCTGACGGTGGACGAGCGCGCGCGGCGCGCGCTGACCGACCTGATCCGCAGGAAGAATCTGGACGACCTGGGCGAAACGGCGCTGGCGGTAGGCGTCGCGCCAGCGGCGGTATCGCTGCTCGCGGCGGCCTGCCAGCTCTCCGGGCCTCTTCCAGAGACGCTCTCGCGTGCCCGCGGGGTGGCCATCACACCGGGCATGACCGAGGCGCTGTCAAAGCTGGACCGCATGCGCGCTTCGCTCGAAGCCGCAAACTGTCTGGACGGCGTGACGCTGGATTTCTCTTTGATGAACGACCTGGATTATTACTCGGACATCGTGTTTCGCGGCTACGTGGAGGGCCTGCCGAGGGCGGTGCTCGCGGGCGGGTGCTACTCCAGTCTCTTGCGCAAATTCGGCCGGGACGTGGAAGCGGTGGGCTTTGCGGTATACCTGAACGAACTGACCTTTCTCTACGAGGGCGAGCGGCCCCGGGACGTAGACCTTCTGCTCCTCTACACCGAGCGGGACGACCCCGCCCAGGTGGTCAAAAAGGTGGAGGAACTGATCGGCCAGGGCTTTACGGTGCGGGCCGAGACCGCTCCCCCGCAGGCCTTGCGCTACGGCCGGACGATTTCGATGACGGAGGCGGTGTCATGCTGAACATTGCGCTGCCCAAGGGCCGGTTGGGCGATCAGGTGTACCGGCTTTTCTCCGGCATCGGCTACGAGTGCGCCGCCATCTACGAGGACAACCGCAAGCTGGTGTTTGAAAACCCGGAGCTAAGCGTCCGGTATCTCTTGGTCAAACCCAGCGACGTGCCCATCTATGTGGAGCACGGCGCGGCGGACGTGGGCGTGGCGGGAAGGGACGTGCTGCTCGAGACCCAGCCGGACGTATACGAGCTGATGGACCTCAAGATCGGCAAGTGCCGCCTGTGCGTGGCGGCCAGAAACGGCTATCTTGAAAACCGGGATCGTGCGCTGCGCGTTGCCACCAAATACCCCCGCGTGGCCCGCGACCACTACGCCTCGGTCAACCGGGAGATCGAGATCATCAAGCTCAACGGCTCCATCGAGCTGGCGCCCATCCTGGGCCTTTCAGATGTGATCCTGGACGTGGTGGAATCCGGAAAGACGCTCGAGGAAAATGACCTGAGCGTCCTAGAAACGGTGCACTCCGTGACCGCGCGGCTGATCGCCAACCGCTCCAGCTATATGTTCAAAGAAGACCTCATCCGAGAAATGGTGGGCAAGCTTCGGGAGGTGGTCGTATGATCGAGATTCTTCGGGCATCCGATGTAAAGCCCGAGGCGCTGCGCACCCGCCAGCAGGCGCTGAGTGAGAAAGCGGACCGCGCCGCGGCGGAGATCATCGAGCGGGTGAGGGCAGAGGGCGACCGGGCCGTGCTGGAAATGACCGAGCGCTTCGACGGCGCGGATCTGACCTCCCTCGAAGTCACGGAGGCA
>JAEVZE010000026.1 GCA_023392395.1 Bacillota bacterium | reverse complement strand
GGGGCTCTGCCCCGCGCCCCGCAAGGGGAGATGATCTCCCCTTGACCCCTGCACTTGGGGATAAATGAAAGGATAAGGCATGAGCGCGACAACATCATCCCTTTATGAGGGTGTCCAGAGGGGCATCATGCTCCTCTGGCGGGGTCCGGGGCAGAGCCCCGCCGTTCCCTCGCCTCCCTCCCCTCCCCGGCGTTGCAATTCGGCGCGGCGTGGGCTATAATAAATGGAAGATCAACCAATAAAGGATGAAGAGACATGAAACTTGGCGTCGTGGGCCTGCCGAATGTCGGCAAGAGCACGCTGTTCAACGCGATCACGGCCGCGGGGGCGCAGGCGGCGAACTACCCGTTCTGCACAATCGAGCCCAACACGGGCGTGGTGGCGGTGCCGGACCATAGGCTGGATATTCTGGCGGAGATGTACCACCCGGAGAAGTACACCCCCGCGGTGATTGAATTTGTGGACATCGCGGGGCTGGTGCGGGGCGCGAGCAAGGGCGAGGGATTGGGCAACAAATTCCTGTCCCACATCCGCGAGGTGGACGCGCTGGTGCACGTGGTGCGCTGCTTCGAGGACGGCAACGTGATCCACGTGGAGGGTTCGGTAGACCCGATCCGGGACATCGAAACCATCCAGACGGAATTGCTCTTGGCCGACATCGAAACCTGCCAGAAGCGGGCCGACCGCGCCCGCAAGATCTTTAAAAACGGCGAAAAGAGCGCCTCGGACGAACTGGAAGCGGCGGAAGCGCTCCTAAAGCACATGGACTTGGGCCTGAGCGCCCGCTCCTGCCCGCTGACCCGGGAACAGCGTGCCGCCGTCAAGGGCTGGTTCCTTCTGACCGACAAACCCGTGGTCTACGCCGCCAACATCAACGAGGACGGACTGGCGGGCGACGAACACGCGCGTGAGATGGTGGACCAGGTAAAGAAGGTTGCTGAAAAAGAAGGCGCGCAGGTGCTGGTGATCTCCGCCCAGGTGGAGGAGGAGATCGCGCAGATGGACCCGGCCGAGAAAAAGGCGTTCCTGGAAGAGATGGGCATCGGCAAGAGCGGCCTGGACCGTCTGGTGACGATTGGCTACGACCTCCTGGGCCTGATCAGTTTTTTGACCGCCGGGCCCAAGGAAGTGCGCGCCTGGACGATTGAAAAGGGCACCAAGGCCCCCGGTGCGGCGGGCAAGATCCACTCCGACTTTGAGCGCGGCTTCATCCGTGCCGAGATCGTCGCCTTCGACGACCTGGTCCGCGAGGGCTCCATGGCCGCGTGCAAGGAAAAGGGCCTGGTGCGCAGCGAGGGCAAGGAATACGTGATGAAGGACGGCGATGTGACGCTGTTCCGCTTCAACGTATAATACCAATCAAAAACATTCTTTCGTTAGTGGTGCTTTTCGCGCAGGAAGGTTGGCTTGCCGGAGGCAAGCCAAGTCGCTTCGCGACCGCACGATTCAAATCCATTTGAATCGTGCGCCGCGTTGTCGCTCGTAGCTTGAAATAGCGCTGCTATTCCTGCGCTGCGGCTCCTAGCCCTGCTATCTACAATCCCTCACCGCTTTGGACGAAATAATATTCCGTCTTGGTATAAGCTCTTACAGCCCCGCAGGCAGCATCGCGCCCAGAAGCGCACCCACGAGGATGGAAACATATGGGTTCGACGTGATGGGGCAGGCGCCCGAGGAGCAGCCGATGAACCGGTAAGCCGCGTAGCCAATCGCGCCGCCCGCCACCGCACCGATGATCTGGTAGAGCATGAAAATCCCTCCCGTCGCAAGTTAACCCCATTGTATCGCATGGAGCGCCCGCTTTTATGTGATGCGGTCACATTGGACCGCCGCTCAAAGCGGGCGGAACCACGGTTTACTTGGAGTAGGAGGATGGCGGAATGCGGATGCGGTTCTGGGTGTATCTGATCGTCAAAACCATCGTGGTGGCGATGTTTGCGGCCATTTCCGCATTGGTTACGTTTCCGGACCTGTTGAAGTACCTTCCGGAGCGCCCCTACGATGTGTTCTTTGTGTTCAATTCGGTATGGTTATTCATGGTGCTCTTGAGCAAGATAATTGAACTGAGATTCAAGAAGATAGATCGCTTCGACAAAGCCACTCTGAAGCGATACAAGGTGATCGACTGGATTGTATTGGGTTTTATCTGCATCTTCTTTGTCCCCATCTTGGCCTATGAGGTCCGATCCTGGTTTCCTTAGGACGCCCCTTGACAACCGGGCGCGCATCGCATACAATAGGGGCAGTTCAATCAGGAGGATTGTGGATGTCGGTTAGCTGCTAGGTGCATACGGTATGAAACGCCTGTGGAGGACACGGGCAATGTTGTCATACCCGCGCCGGCGGCAGCCGCACTTCACGCCTTTGCATAAGAGGGCGTTTAGGGCTGCGCGTGTCGCAGCCCTTTTTGTGTCGATTTCCATGAATCGGCCGCCCGCCGGCGCGGGTCCCTATCCGATGGAGATGGAGATGTGCGCATATGTTTGAACGGGAATATCTGGAACTGTTGGAATATCCACGGGTGACGGCCATGCTGGCCGATTTCACCCGCACGAAGGCCGCGAGGCTGCGGGCGGAGAACCTGACGCCCATGGAGGACGGCGAGGCCGTAAACCGTGCGCAGGCGCTGACCGCCTCCGCCCGAAAGGTGTTTGAGGCGATGGGCGAACCGCCCGTCCACTCGCTGACGGGGCTGGATGCCCTGAATGACAAGCTGCGGCTGGGCGAGATCCTGTCCGCGCAGGAACTGATCGCCATCGGCGACTTTCTGAACCACTGCAGGCTGCTGAAAAGCTATCTCAAGAAGGCGCTCACGATTGACGTTGCCGCGCCGTCGCTGGGCATGAGCGTGGACCCGCTGGACGAACTCCGCAAAGAAATCGAGCGCTGCTTTCGCGGCGAGCGGCTGGACGACCGCGCCAGCCCGCAGCTCAGTCAAATCCGCTCCGGCATTGAGCGCCTGGCCGCCCGGATCAAGGATCGACTGGCCTCCATGATGCGCGCCCACCCCGAGTGGTTTCAGGAGAGCTTCTACGGCGTGCGCGGCAGGCGGTACGTGCTGCCCGTCCGGCGCGACTGCGCCAAGCTGGTGCGAGGCGCGACGCTGGACATCTCCGGCAGCGGGCAGACGGTGTTCATCGAACCCGAAGCCACCGCCGCCCTTCGGGATGAGATGGAGGCGCTGGAGGTGGATGAGGCCAACGAGGAGATCCGCATCCTGGCGTTTCTCAGCCAGATGGCCGCCTCCGCCCGGGAGGCGCTCGTAATCAACCGGGAGAGCATGGAAAAGCTGGACTACGCGTTCGCCTGCGGACACCTGGCCAGCGCCATGCAATGCGGCGCGCTGACCATCGCCAAGGGCTTTGAACTGAAGCTGGAAAACGCCTGGCATCCCCTTTTGGGCTCGGGCGCGGTGCCGATGACGCTGACGTTGGGCGGCCGCGTGCGCGCGCTGGTGATCACCGGCCCCAACACCGGCGGCAAGACCGTTTCCATTAAGACCGTGGGCCTCATGGCGGCGATGGCGCTGTCCGGGCTGCAGGTTCCGGCGGAGCGCGCCTCAATTCCGCTGCTCACCGGCATCTACTGCGACATCGGCGACGGCCAGAGCGTCAGCCAGAACCTTTCGACTTTCTCCTCCCACATGCGGCGTGTCGTGCGCATTCTGAACGCCGCCGGACCGCGCGCGCTGGTGCTTCTCGACGAAGTGGGCAGCGGCACCGACCCGCAGGAGGGCATGGGGCTGGCGGTGGCGATTTTGAAGGAGCTGGGGCAGATCAAATGCCTTCTGATGGCCACCTCCCACTACGCGGAGCTCAAGCGCTTTGCCGCCGTTACGCCCGGATTTCTGAACGCCAGGATGACCTTCGACCGCTCGACGCTCTCGCCCACCTACCACCTGGAATTGGGCGAGGCGGGTGAGAGCTGCGCGCTGGACATCGCCCGGGGCCTGGGCATGCCGGAGAAGCTGCTGCAAAACGCCCGCGCCGCCGCGTACCCGGACGGCCGGGCGCAGGAAGACCCAACAGATTCCCAACCGCAGCAAGCGCAAAGCGAACCTCAGGAAGAACCGGCGGCGGAAGTGGCGGAGAACGAACCGGAAGTGCAGGAAGCAACGGAAATCACTGAAAAGGCGGAACCCTTTACGGTGCCGGAAGCGGCCCAGCCCGTCGCGCCCCAGTACGTCCCCGGCGACCGGGTGCGCGTGCCGTTCATGAACTGCTTCGCCACCGTGGTGCTGCCGGCCAACGCCCGCGGCGAAATGCTATTGCGCATTCGGGACAAGAACGTGTCCATCAACAGCAAGCGCGTGCAGCCCTTCCTGA
>JAEVZE010000013.1 GCA_023392395.1 Bacillota bacterium | reverse complement strand
CGCCTCGCACCTCGCCGGAGCATCACGTCGGTAAACCCGCCGGTAGACGAACCCACGTCCAGGCACACCTTGTTTTCCACGTCCAGGCCAAAGGCCTCAAATGCGCCCAGCAGCTTGTGCGCGCCGCGGCTGACGTAGGGCCGCCCCTCGCGAACCGACAGCTGCAGGCCGGGCTTTACGGGATCTGAGGGCTTGTCCAGCCGCTCCTCGCCCTGGTAAGCGCGCCCTTCCATGATAAACGCCCGCGCCGCCTCCAGGGACTCGGCAAGCCCGCCCTCTACCAGCGCCTGGTCGGCGCGCCTAGACGGCACGGCCGGACGCCACGCGCTTTTCGCGTACGCGGGCAAGTACCTTTTCCACCACCTGCGGCATCGAGAGCCCGCAGTCGGCCATCTGGCCAGATGCGGTGTCCTGCTCGATGAAGCGGTCGGGAATGCCCAAATTGATCACGTCGGTCTGAACGCCCCACTCGGCCAGTTTTTCGAGCACCGCCGAGCCGAAACCGCCCAGAATCGCGCCGTCCTCCAGCGTGACCAGAAGCGGGTGCATCTCCGCGGCCTCCCTCAGCATTTTCTCATCCATGGGCTTGATGAACCTTGCGTCGATCACGCCGCAGCGCACGCCGCGGCCCACCAGCTTGATGGCGGCGTTCAGCGCCGTCTCTACCATTCGCCCAACGGCCAGAATCATCGCGTCCTCGCCCGCGCTCAAAAGCTCCCACTGGCCCACTGCCAGCGGCGCGTTCTCCTGCATGTGGGGACCCATGTCGTCCGCCTCTGTCTGGTAGCGGATGGCCATGGGGCCGTCCTGCTCCAGGCTCAGGCGGATGAGCCGCCTCAAATCCCGCACGTCCCGGGGCGAACACACGACCATGTTCGGCATCGCCCTCAAAAACCCCATGTCGAACGCGCCCTGATGGGTGACGCCGTCCGCCCCCACCAATCCCGCCCGGTCAACAAGAAAGGTCACCGGCAGCTTCTGCAGGCATACGTCCATCAACACCTGATCGTAGGCTCGCTGCAGGAAGGTGGAATAAATCCCGACAAACGGCCGCATGCCGCTGACCGCCAGGCCCGCCGCCATCGTGACGGCGTGTTCCTCCGCGATGCCCACGTCGAAGAATCGGTCCGGATGGCGCTCCTTGAAGATCGAAAGCCCGGTGCCGCCCGGCATCGCGGCGGTGATGGCCGTCACGCGGATGTCGCTGTCAGCCAGCGCGGATAGCTCCGCCGCCATCGCCTGACCGTTGCGCATCCCGGCCTTTTTGACGATCTTGCCATTCTCCACGTCGAAGGGCGGCACGCCGTGGAACAGGTCCGGCGAGTCCTCCGCCGGCTCGTAGCCGCTGCCCTTTTTCGTGACCACGTGCACCAATACCGGCCTGCCCGTCTGTTTGGCCCTTCGAAGCACGCGGATCAGCCGCTTCAGGTCGTGCCCGTCGATGGGGCCCTGATACTCAAAGCCCAGGGCGCTGAAGAACTTGTCGTCAATGACCAGCGATTTCAGCGAATCCCTCACCCGCTCCATGCTGCGCAGGATGGGCTTGCCGACGCGAGGCATCTTATCCAATCCGACGCTGATCGCGTGCTTGAACGTCCGGTAAGGGCTGGACTGCCGCAGCGCCGTCAGATGGCCCGAGAGCGCGCCGACGTTTTTTGAGATGGACATCTCGTTGTCGTTGAGCACCACCACCATCGCGGTGCCCGCCTCGCCCGCGTCGTTGAGCGCCTCGTAGCACATGCCGCCGGTCAGCGCACCGTCGCCCACCACCGCCACCACCTGGTGCTTTCCGCCCATCAGGTCCCGGGCGCGGGCCATGCCCAGCGCGGCGGAAAGCGAGGTGGACGCGTGGCCGGTGGTAAAGGCGTCGTAGGGACTCTCCTCGATCCGGGGGAAGCCGGTGATGCCGCCGGCCTTTCGGAGCGTGTCAAAGCGCGGCCCCCGGCCGGTCAGCAGCTTGTGGGCGTAGGCCTGATGTCCCACGTCAAAGACGATCTTGTCGCTGGGGCAGTCGTAGACCACATGCAGCGCGATGGTAAGCTCCACAACGCCCAGATTGCTGGACAGATGACCGCCGTTGGACGAAACGGTCTCAAGCAGTTTTTCCCGGATCTCCGCCGCCAGATCGTTCAGCTCCTTGAGCGTCATGCCCTTGAGCTGTTCCGGCGAATGAATGGACTCTAGCATTCCACTTCTCCTGAACCCTGTTACATGATGATGACTGCGATCAGGATGCCGAGCAGCGCCCCGATCAGCACTTCAAAAGGCGAATGGCCCAATAGCTCTTTGAGCGTCTCGTGGGTCAGGCCCTTGCCTTCCTCGATCAGCTCTTTGACGATCCGGTTGATCAGCGCCGCCTGCTTGCCAGCCGCGCGGCGAACGCCCGCGGCGTCAGTCATGACGACGGAGGCCAGCACGAACGAAATCGCGAACTCCGGGCTGTAAAACCCCCTGGAGACGCCCACCGCCGTGGCCAGCGCACACACCACCGCCGAGTGGGAACTGGGCATGCCGCCCAGGCCGAACATCCGGCCCAGGTCCCACCGCTTCTCCAGGAAGTAGTAGAACAGCACCTTGAGCGCCTGTGCGATGAACCAGGCCGCCAGGCACGTCATCAGCACCCGGTTTGCGATCATTTCGTAAAAGAGCATCTTCACCCAGCCTTTCGGGGGACGATTGAACAACCCAGCCGTTCCTTCCAATCGTTTCCACGACCTATGCGCCGAAAACGTGTTTCCAACTACCAGTGCGCAAACTGGTATTGAAAACAATTCCTTCAGTCAGTGCGCCGCCCGGAAATCCCGCAGGATTTCAGGCTCACGAAGCCTTCTTCCTTTCGCGTTGAAAAATCCTCGGGATTTTTCAACGCTATGACTTTCTGTGCGTCATCTCGCACAGCAGGTCCTGGAAGAACTCCGCCCGCTCGCCGAAGGGCGCGAGCGCGTCCATCGCTTCCTGCTGAAGCTCAATGATCAGCGCGCGGGTGCCGCCGGTGCCGTACACGTTCACGCAGGTGAGTTTTCCGGACTCCAGGTCCTTGCCGGGCGTCTTGCCCAGCGCCCGCTCGTCGCCCTCTACGTCCAGGAGGTCGTCCACCGCCTGGAACATCATGCCAAAGTTGGACGCATAGCGCGAGAGCGCCCGTGTCTCTTCATCACTGGCTCCGCACAGCGCGCAGGCAGCCCTGAGCGCGCCGCGAAACATCGAGCCCGTCTTGTGCAGGTGAATGTACTTGAGCATCTCCGGTTCCGGGTCGATGGCCCCGTGCTCACAGGAGAGGTCCATGCTCTGCCCGGCGATCATGCCCTGAACGCCCGCGCCGCGCGCGATCTCCCAGACTGCGCGGGTGCGCTGCGGAATGCGGGAAGGCTCTGAAAGCGCGTGGGCGAGCATCATTTCGTAGGCCTGGTTGAGCAACGCGTCGCCCGCCAGGATCGCATGGCCCACGCCAAACACCATGTGGTTGGTGGGCCGCCCGCGACGCAGGCAGTCGTCGTCCATTCCGGGCAGGTCGTCGTGCACCAGCGAATAGGTGTGGATCATCTCAATGGCCGCCGCATATGGCAGCGCCTCCGCCCGGTCGCCGCCCAACATGTCAACCGCTGCCAGCAGCATCGACGGGCGCAGCCGCTTTCCGCCTGCCAGCGCGCTGTAGCGCATCGCCTGCCGAAGCAGCGGCGGCGCCTCATGCCCGTCGGGTGACCAAGGTTTTTCCTCCAGCGTGCGCTCCAGCGCCTCGTCCGCCAGGCGCGCGTATTCTTGCATCATCATTGGCCGTCCTCCGCCTCAAACGGAACTTCACCGTCGCCCGTCAGCACGCGGATGCGCGCCTCGCCCTCGTCCAGAAGCGAGCCCAGGGCCTTGATCAATTTTACACCGTTTTCGTAAGCGCTGAAGCACTGATCCAGCGGCAGCGAGCCCTCTTCGAGAGATTTTACGATCTCCTCGAGCCGGGCCATACCCTCTTCAAAATTCACTTCATGTTCCATGCCGTATCTCCCCCTGGCGCACGCCAAGCACTTTCGCGTCCAGCGCGCCGCCCGAAAGCGTTATCGTGACGTCCTGTCCGGGCTTAACGCCCCGGACATCGGTAATGATCTTTCCATCCGATTCCACCAGCGCGTACCCGCGGGACAGGACACCTTCCGGGTTGAGCCCGGTCAGCGCGCGCTCCAGAAGCTGCAGCCGTCCCCGCGCGGAAATGGTTCTGCGCTCCAGCGCGATGTCCATGCGCCCCTCAAGGCGCTTGATGCCCTCCCGCCGGGGATGGATCATGACCGCCTCCGGCGACCGGAACGCGCGGGACAGCCTGATCAGCCTTTCGTGGTAGAGCGTCAGCCGCCCGCCCAGCGCCCGGACCATCCTCCGTTTTTGACGGGAAAGCGCTTCCAGAAGTTCTTCCCGCACCGGAGAGGCCATCTCGGCCGCCATCGACGGCGTGGCCGCCCGCGCGTCGGCGACGAAGTCCGCGATGGTGAAGTCAGTCTCATGGCCCACGCAGGAGATCACTGGGATGCGCGATCTTGCGATCGCCCGGGCGACGACCTCCTCGTTGAAAGCCCAAAGGTCCTCGATGGAGCCGCCGCCCCGTCCGCACAGGATCACGTCCACGCCGCCGCGCGCGTTGAGCCGATCCATCGCCTTGGCGATGTCGGCTGCCGCGCCTTCGCCCTGCACCTGGCAGGGCGCGACCAGGATGTCCACGGCGGGGTTCCTGCGGCGCAAAATGCGGATCATGTCCCGGATGGCCGCGCCGGTGGGCGACGTGACCAGACCCACCCGCCCCGGCAGCAGCGGCAGCGGCTTTTTGAGCGACGGGTCGAACAGTCCTTCGTCCGCCAGCTTCTTTTTCAGCGCCTCGAACCGCTGGTACAGCGTGCCCGCACCCTCCCGCCGCATGCTCTGGCAGTAGATCTGGTAGGCGCCGGTCGCCGCGTATAGCGACGCGCCGCCCTCAATCACCACCATCTGCCCGTCGGCGGGCTCAAAGTCCAGCGACTGCGCGTTCTGCCGGAACATCACGCACTGCACGCGCGCCGCCTCGTCCTTGATGGAGAAATACATGTGGCCGCTGTAGTGGCGCTTGTACCCGGTGATCTCGCCCCGCACGCGCAGCGCGCGCAAAAGCGGATCGCCCGCCAGCAGCCGCCGGGCGTACTCGTTCAGCTGGCTGACGGTCAGCGTCCAATCAGCCTGCATGACGGGAAGCCGCCTCGATGGTGTTCTCCAGCAGCATCGCGATCGTCATCGGCCCCACGCCGCCCGGCACCGGGGTGATGCAGCCCGCGACCTCTTTCGCGGTCGCAAAGTCCACGTCTCCGGTCAGGGAGCCGTCCGGCAGGCGGTTCATGCCCACGTCGATGACCGCCGCGCCAGGCTTGATCATCTCGCCGGTCACGAAATTGGGTTTGCCGATCGCCACAACCAGTACGTCCGCGCGCCGGGTCACTTCGCCCAGGTCACGCGTGCGGGAGTGGCACATGGTGACGGTGGCGTTTTCGCGCAGCAGCAGAAGCGCCATGGGTTTGCCCACCATCACGCTGCGGCCGACCACCACGGCCTCCGCGCCCGAAAGCTTTACGCCCGCGCGATGGAGCAGCTCAATACAGCCCCTGGGCGTGCAAGGCAGCGCCGCGGGCGCGCCGCTCATCAGCAGCCCCTGCGTCACCGGGTGCAGCCCGTCCACGTCCTTTTCGGCCGCGATGGAGCGGATGATCTCCGCCTCATTTAAGTGTTTGGGCAACGGCAACTGCACGAGAAGCCCGTGCACGCTGTCGTCCTCGTTGACTTTTTGGATTTCCAGCAGCAGTTCTTCCCGCGTGGTTTCCGCCGACATGCGAATCACGCGGCCAACCATCCCGGCTTCCTTGCAGGCGCGCTCTTTGTTGCGCACGTACACCTGAGAGCCCGGATCGTCGCCCACCAGGATGACCGTAAGCGAGGGGACAATGCCCTTTTCCCTGAGGCGCGCCACTCTTTCCTTGAGATCCGCCCGGATCGCGATGGAGATACCCTTGCCGTCGATGATTGTCGCGCTCATGCGCACTCCTCCTTCAGCCTGTCGCAGCCGATCAGCGCAACGCCTGCGGCATTGTCGCCCGATAACTCAGGTTTTGCCCAGTGTACGCGAATGTTTTCGTTCAGCCGCCTCAGCCGTTCCGGCAAAAGGGCACGCAATAGCGCCGACGACGCAACGCCCCCAGCCAGTAGCACATCTTGAAGGCACGTTTCGCACGCTGCCTGCGAGATCAGCCTGGCCAGCGTCCGGGCCAAGAGCGAATAGACCTCTGCGGCCACGTTCTCTTGGGGCGCGCCCGCCTGGATCAGACGCATCAGCTGCGCCTCCGCACCGGAAAAACTGCACATCAGGCGGCTGACGCTGGCCGGAAGGCTGGAATGCGCCTCGCCCCGTACCGCCAGCGCCTCCAGATGCGGCCCCGCCGGAAACAAAAGGCCCAGCGCGACGCCCACCCGGTCGACCAATTGCCCGGCGCTGATGTCCGCCGTGCCGCCCAGAAGGCCGATTTCGAGCCCCTCGCCCACCTTCAATAGCTCCGTGGTGCCGCCCGACAGGTGAACGGCGATGAAGTCCGCCTTCAGGGGCGTGCCCAGAAGCGCGGCGCGCACATGGCCCTGCTGGTGCGTGGTCTCAATCAGCGGGACGCGCAATGTCAGGGCGATGGATTTCGCCAGCGAAGCGCCCGCCATGAACACCGGCATGTAGGAGTCCTCCGCGGGCCGGGGCTTTACGCTGACTGCCACCGCGTCAACAGGCGCCGCGGCGTGGGCCATCAGCGCCTCCATCAAAACGGGCAGCCGCTTCACGTGCTGGAACAGCGCTTCCGACTGACGAAGGCCCCGCTCCCCCGAGGGAACGTCCAGGAGCCGCCCGGCTTCGGCGATGATCTCCTCCCCGTCCGCCAGCGCCAGGCTCGTACGGTAGCAGCTGGTGTCGACGCCCAGGACCATCAGGCGTCCTCCGCGCGGGACATGGCGCCCAGCACGCCGTTGACGAAGGAGCCCGCCTTGTCGGTGGAATACTTCTCCGACAGTTGCACCGCCTCCTGGATCACCGCGCCGCCGGGCTCCTTGCCCTGAGCCAGTTCGTAGGCGGCGATTCTGAGGATCGCCAGGTCCACCTTCGAGAGCCTGTCCAGTTTCCAGCCGTGGGCGAAGCGTTCAATCTTCTCGTCCAGCTTGTCCCGGTTGTCCCGCACGCCCTCAAACAGCATCTGCATGTATTCGGTTTCGTCCTCGCCGGGCTGAATCTCCAGAATCTCCCGGCAGGTGTCCTCGCCGCCGTCTCCGCCCATCTCCCACTCGTAGACCAGCTTCATCGCGGCGGCTCGGGCTTGGGTTCTGTTCATCTTTCGCACTCCTTACAGT
>JAEVZE010000469.1 GCA_023392395.1 Bacillota bacterium | reverse complement strand
CCTTCAGCATGCTCACGAACGATGCGGGCACCCGCGCGGCCTTCAACATGGACATCACCCCGCCCGATGAGTCCGGATCGCTCTCCATGAACTTTGACGGCACCTTCGACGCGCCCGCCGACAACGGCGGCACCGCGAGCACCGGCACGTTCAGCATGGCCTTCACGGGCGGCGACGAAGCGTCCAACTTCGATTCCAAGGTGGAATTCGAAAAGACCGTGGGCTCCGACAACGTGCCCCAGTTCAACTGCACCGTGAGCGGCACTGGCGAGGGCCAGAAGTTTGACCTAAGCGTCGGCTATGCTGGCGCGACCGCCACCGAATCCGAGCAGACCGGCACCGTGACCATCGACTTCAACGTGCCGGAAGCGGCCAAGGGCTCCCTCTCCTTTGATGTGAAGCTGGAGACCAGCGAGTTCAAGCCGCTGACAGACGCGGATTTGGAAGGCAAGACCAAGGTTGACCCGCTCTCCGCCGACGAGAAGCTGATGGAAGAGGTCAACACCGAGATGGGCGGCGTGATGATGCAGGCGGTTGGCGTGCTGATGCAGACGCCCGGTCTGTCCAACATCATGGGCGGCATGATGAACGCTTCCGGCATGGCTGGATAAGTTAACTCCACACGTGGGGCCGGCGTGCGCGCCGGCCCCTTTTCACAGGGAGCACCCCGAAACAGCGACGAAAAACGCGTGTCCACCGTCGTCGATGTGTTGGCAAACGCGGCGCGATCCCTCATAACGCACCCTACCCGGGGCCAACGCGAGCCCCGGTCACAAACCCTCCCCGAACTTGAAAGGAGCGTCTCCCATGGTTGGATCTTCACTGATTACCTCGTTTCTGATCGCGGTCGTAGTCATCGTCGCGCTGATCATCTTTTTCACATTCGTCCCGATCGGGCTTTGGATCTCCGCAATGGCCGCCAGTGCCCACGTGTCCATCGGCTCGCTGGTGGGCATGCGCTTCCGCCGCATCAACCCCTCCCGCGTGGTGCTGCCCTACATCAAGGCCACCAAGGCGGGCCTGAAGCTGTCCTCAAACGAGATGGAAGCCCATGTGCTGGCGGGCGGCAACATCGACCGCGTGATCGACGCGCTGATCGCCTCCGGAAGCGCCAACATCCCGCTGGAGTTTGAATCCGCCCGCGCCATAGACCTGGCCGGCCGCGACGTACTGCAGGCGGTCAAGATGAGCGGCAACCCCAAGGGCATCGAGACGCCGGTGGTCGCCGCCATCGCCAAGGACGGCATCGAGCTGCGCGCCAAGGCCCGCGTCACCGTGCGCGCCAACATCGAGCGCCTGGTCGGCGGCGCTGGCGAGGAAACCGTCATCGCCCGCGTCGGCGAGGGCATCGTCACCACGGTCGGCTCCGCCGACAGCCATAAGGCCGTTCTGGAGAACCCGGACCTCATCAGCCGCACCGTGCTGGCCAAGGGCCTGGATGCCGGCACCGCCTTCGAAATCCTGTCCATCGACATCGCGGACGTAGACGTGGGCCGCAACATCGGCGCGCAGCTGCAGATGGATCAGGCGGAAGCCGACAAGCGCATCGCCCAGGCCAAAGCCGAGGAGCGCCGCGCGATGGCCGTCGCCCGCGAGCAGGAGATGAAGGCCTCCGTGCAGGAGATGCGCGCCAAGGTCGTGGAGGCCGAGAGCGAAGTGCCTCGCGCGATGGCGCAGGCGCTCCGGGAAGGCAAGCTGGGCGTGATGGACTACTTCCAGATGCAGAACGTCGTCTCCGACACCAAGATGCGCGAATCCATCGCCGACACCGGCGCGCCCACTGCCGACGAAACGAAGAAATAAGCCTTTGAGGTATTGACTATGGAAGGAATCATCGCGATCGCCGTGATCTGGTTCGTCATCAACATCCTGACCAAGGGGATGAAGGCGACCAACCAGTCCGGCCGGAATCAGCGAAGCGGCCAGTCGACGTCGGCCCCGCCCGGCGGTATGGCCGCGCGGCCCCGGCCGCCGCTGACTCCGACTGTCCGGCCCGGTTCCACCGGCGCACCCGACTGGTCGGACATTATGACCATGCTCAGCGGCGCGCAGACCCAGAGTACCAATGAGCAGGAGGACATGGAGGGCGTGTCCACCGAGTCCGGCGGTTCCTCCGGGAGCCTGACCGGCCCCTCCATGATGGAGGGCGCCTCGTCGATGTTCGAAGGCCCGCGCATGATGGACGGAAGCCAGCCCATGATGGACGCAATCCAACCCGACTACGAGGGCGCGACGCTGCCCGGCGAGCTCTCCGCCGACGCGGTGGCCATGCTGCCCAAATCGGAAGAGACTGTTTCCCCACCGCTGCGCTCCGCCTTTCAGCCCAAGCGGTATGACCCCGCCGCCATGCGGGACGCCGTGGTCTGGGCGGAGATCTTGGCAAAGCCCAAGTCTCTTAGGAGGGTTGCCCGTTGAACATCCGCGTTCTTATCGCCGACGACGACCCGGGGATGCGGCTGCTGCTTCATAGAATCCTCGAGCGGACCGAAGGCTATGAACTGGCGGGCGAGGCGGAGGACGGCGAGGGGCTGCTCCGCCTCTACGAGGCCCAAAAGCCCGACATGGTGATTCTGGACGTGGAAATGCCCGGCATGACCGGCGTCGAATGCGCCCGCTCCATCCAGGATCAGAATCCTCGGACGCTGATCATCTTCGTGACGGCCCACGAGCAGTACATGTCCGACGCCTTCTCAGTGTACGCCTTCGACTACCTGCTCAAGCCATTCCGCGTGGAGCGCGTCGAAGAGACCTTGAAGCTCGCCCATATGCGACTGACCGCGCCGCTTGCGTGCCCGCCGGTCCCGCCGATCAAGGCGTCGCTTGCCCCGAACCGGTTGATGCTGAGGCACCGGGAGGGTGTGTCCTTCCTCAACCTGGACCAGCTGCTGCTGGTACAACGGGAAGACCGTTCCACCGTGCTCTATACCCAGGACGGCCAGCGCTATGTGACCAGCGACACCATGTCGGAACTGGCCGCACGGCTGCCGGAGAGCACGTTCTTCCGCACCCACAAGTCCTACATCGTCAACCTCAACCACATCGATTCGATCATGCCCTACGGCCGCTGGACCTACATCGTGAAGCTCCGCGGCACCACCCGGGACGCGCTGATCACCACGGAGCGGTTCGAGGCGCTCCAAAAACTCTTCGCGTAGCGAAGGCGTTGAAAATCCGCAAGCGGCGTTTCAACGCAAAGGAGTGGCA
>JAEVZE010000100.1 GCA_023392395.1 Bacillota bacterium | reverse complement strand
GGGACATCTCCACCGCCCACAAGAAGCGCGAGTATTGGAAGGGCATTCAGGCCATCTTTCAGGACCCGTTCTCGTCCTTCAACGTGTTCAGCAAGATCGACACGGTGCTCCTGGACTGCATCCACATGCGCGGCGGGCGGAGCCTCCCCCGGAAGAAAAAGTACGAGAT
The DNA here is from genome assembly GCA_023392395.1 of Bacillota bacterium. Taxonomy (GTDB): domain Bacteria; phylum Bacillota; class Clostridia; order Christensenellales; family Aristaeellaceae; genus JAEZHK01. The sequence continues at coordinate 3,833 of JAEVZE010000100.1, read as the reverse complement.
GATGGAGGAGGCCTGCTCCTTTGTCAACCTGAAGTTCCAGGAGCTGACCAACAAGTATCCCTTCGAACTGTCCGGCGGCCAGATGCAGCGGCTGATGATCGCGCGCATCTTCCTCCTGAAGCCCAAGATATTGCTTGCGGACGAGCCCACCTCGATGATCGACGCCTGCTCCCGCGCCACGATTCTGGACATGCTCTTAAACCTTCGCAGCGAGACCGGCATGACCATCATCTTCATCACCCACGACATCGGCCTGGCCTACTACATCTCGGACAGCGTGTACATCATGGAGCACGGCAAGTTCGTGGAGAGCGGCACCGCCGACGAGGTGATCCTGCACCCTAAGGCGGCCTACACCAGACGCCTGATCTCAGATGTGCCGAAAATCTACGAGCCGTGGGATCTCACTACCGTGTAGCGGCGAAATCTACTTCGCATCTTTCGCCGCGTAAAGACGACGCCGGCCTTGCAAACTGAGGGGCTTGCGGACGGGCCTGCGCAAAAGCGGTATAGGCAACCTGCGGCCGCACATGCCGTTCCTCTTCTCGACATGGTCGCCTCGTTCGCTGCCACTCCTGCGGCTCCCTGTCTCAAAGAACCTCCGCCTCGCTGGAGCCGCCACTGGCGGCGCTCAACTCTGGTTCCTCCGGTTGCCTTCAATCGATCGGGGGCTGTGGCCCCCGATCCCCGGGTAAGTAACACCCCGATGGATTCTTTGCTGGTTTCGGCTCACAGGGCGTGGAAAGGATTGTGATTCCATGGACGTGAAACAACTGGTCGCTCAGATGACGCTGGAGGAAAAGGCGTCTCTGCTCTCCGGTGCGGACTTCTGGCACACCAAGGCCATCGAGCGCCTGGGTGTCCCCGCCGTGATGGTCTCCGACGGCCCTCACGGCCTGCGCAAGCAGCGGGAGGATGGCGACCATCTGGGCATCAACGAGAGCATTGAGGCCGTGTGCATGCCCACCGGCTGCGCCACCGCCGCCTCCTTTGACCGGGCGTTGCTGCGTAAAATCGGCGAGGCGGTGGGCGACGCCTGCCAGCACGAAAAGGTATCTGTGGTGCTGGGCCCGGCGGTCAACATCAAGCGCTCGCCGCTGTGCGGCCGCAACTTTGAGTACTTCAGCGAGGACCCGTACCTTGCGGGCGAGGCGGCGGTCAGCCTGATTGACGGCGTACAGAGCCGCAACATCGGCACCAGCATCAAGCACTTTGCCGCCAACAGCCAGGAGCATCGGCGCATGTCCTCAGATTCCCAGATGGATGAGCGCACGCTGCGGGAAATTTACCTGCCCGCCTTCGAGGCGGCGGTCAAGCGAGCAAAGCCTTGGACGGTTATGTGCTCTTACAACAGGCTGAACGGCGTGTATGCCTCGGAGCACCCGTGGTTACTCACCGGCCTGCTCCGGGACGAGTGGGGCTTTGACGGCTGCGTGATGAGCGACTGGGGCGCGGTCAACGACCGCGCCAAAGGCGTCGCCGCGGGGCTGGACCTGGAAATGCCCGGCTCCGGCGGCGTCAACGACCGGCGCATCGTGGAAGCGGTGCGCGCAGGGGCGCTAGACGAAAAACTGGTGGATCAGGCGGTGGAGCGGGTGCTCGAATTCAGTTGCCGCTACCTGGAAAACGCGAAGCCGGAAACCCCGTGGAACAAGGAAGCCCAGCATCAGTTGGCCCGCGACCTCGCCGCCGAGTGCATGGTGCTGCTCAAGAACGAGGGCGGCCTGCTGCCCCTGAAGGAGGGCGAATCCGTCGCGGTGATCGGCCGCTTTGCCAAAGAACCCCGGTTCCAGGGCGGCGGCAGCTCCCACATCAACTCCTTCAAGGTGACTTCGCTCATGGACGCGCTGGAAGGCGTGCCGGGCGTCGCCTACGCCGATGGCTACCGGATCGACCAGGCCGAGCCGGACGAGGCAGCGATTGCCGAAGCCGTCGAAGCCGCCAGAGCCTCCAAAGTGGCGCTGATCGTGGCGGGACTGCCGGACGCCTTTGAATCCGAGGGCTACGACCGCACCCACATGCGCATGCCCGCCTGCCAGGAAGCGCTGATCGATCGGGTTGCCTCCTGTAACCCCAACACGGTGGTGGTGCTGTACAACGGCTCCCCCATCGAGATGCCCTGGATCGGCAAAGTGCGCGCGGTCATCGAGGCGTACTTGGGCGGTCAGGCGGTGGGCGGCGCCACGGCGGACGTATTGTTTGGGCGCCAAAACCCCAGTGGAAAACTGCCGGAGACCTTCCCGCTCAAGATGGAGCACAACCCGTCCTACCTGTCCTACGGCGGCGAGGGCGACGTGGCGGTCTATCGCGAAGGCGTGTTCGTCGGCTACCGCTACTACGACAAGAAGGCGATGGACGTATTGTTCCCCTTCGGCTTCGGCCTCTCCTACACCACCTTCGAATACAGCAACCTGAAGCTGAGCGCGGAGCGCATCAAGGACACCGAAATCTTGACCGCAACCATCCGGGTGAAAAACACTGGCGCCGTTCCCGGTAAGGAAGTGGTGCAGCTGTACGTTTCAGATGTCGAAAGCAGCGTATTTCGCCCCATGCGGGAACTCAAGGGCTTTGAAAAGGTTGCGCTGGCCCCCGGCGAGGAGAAGTCGGTTTCCTTCACGCTGGACAAGCGCGCCTTCGCCTACTGGAACGAGCGGATTCACGACTGGCACGTGGAGAGCGGCGATTTCCTGATCCAGATCGGCCGCTCCAGCCGCGACATCGCGCAGGAAGCGAAAGTCGCCGTGGAATCCACCGTGGAGATCCCCGTGACCTATACGGTCAACTCCATTTTCTTGGATCTGATGAAGTCCGAAAGGGCCGCGCAAATCCTGAAGCCTTTGCTGGACGAAATGATCCAGACGCTGGGCGGGGGCCAGGCGGGCAGCGACGTGGCGCAGAGCGCCATCTCCCCCGAGATGCTTGAGGCCATGCTGGGCTATTCGCCGCTTCGCAGCGTCGTGAGCTTCTCCAGCGGCCAGGTCACCTACGAGCAACTGGAGCAGATCGTGGCCGAGCTCAACGCCAGGTAAAGCGGGACGGGAACTTGGACAGACTAACGCGCCCTGCCACTTCACCGTGGCAGGGCGCGTTCCAATCGCAGATGATCCTTACATGCATTAGCGCAGCGCTTCGACAGCGGCTTTCTCGGCCGCGAGACCCGCCACGTAACGATCCATGAAGACCTTGAAGCCCTGCTCGTCCGCCGCGTCGGGCGTGAGCGTCTGGCCTGCTTTCCCGGCGAACACCTTGTCCGAAAGGTAGGCTTCCAGCTTCTCGCCCGGCGCTTTGTTGGCAAGGTAGGCCGCCAGCACCGCGATGCCCCAGGCGCCGCCCTCGCCCGCCGTCTCCATCACGGAAACCGGCGCGTGAATGGCCGCGGCCATGATGCTCTGGCCCACGCCCTTGGCCTTGAAGAACCCGCCGTGGCCATAGATCTTGTCGATGCCCACCTTTTCCTCGTCCAGCAGGATGTCCATGCCCAGCTTCAGCGCGCCCAGCGCCGCGTACAGGTGCGAGCGCATGAAGTTGGCCAGCGAGAACTTCGCGTCCGGCATGCGCACAAACAGCGGGCGGCCCTCGTCCAGCCCCGTCAGCGGCTCGCCCGACACGTAGTTGTAGGCAAGCAGGCCTCCGCAGTCCTTATCGGCCTCCATGGCCTTGAAGAACAGCTGGTCCAGCACCTTGCCCAGCTTCATCTCGACGCCCAGGCCCGCCGCAAATTCCTGGAACAGCCCCGCCCAGGCGTCGATGTCCGACGAGCAGTTGTTGCAGTGCACCATCGCCACCGGCATGCCGCTGGGGGTGGTGACCATGTCGATCTCGGTATGCAGCTT
>JAEVZE010000311.1 GCA_023392395.1 Bacillota bacterium | reverse complement strand
TTTCGTCCAAACATGCGCTAACCCTGCTCTCCCACAAGCATCCCCTGCACCGCCTCCTGCATGGCGATGATCGCCACACCATAGGCGCAGGTTTCGTAGAAATCGTGGCCGGGGAAAACGCGGTCGCTCAGAATGCCCTCCAGAAGCTGCGCGAAGTCGTGAATCGTCTCGCCGCCCAGGATGATCTGGTGGGGGTTGAGCAGGCTGTCGATCATGCTGAGCAAGAGGCGCATGTGCCGCTGGAAGTCGCTAACCAGCATCCGGGCCCAGCCGGTTTTCTGGCGGTAGGCGTCGACGATGTCGTGGACGTCCGCGACGCCGGGTTCGGACAGCAGCGCGCGCTCCATCAGGTAACGGTTCATCAGGTGGCGGTCCAGCGTGTCGCCCCCGCCCAGCGGGATCTCCTCGATTTCGCCGGAGGCGTTGTCCTTGCCCCGGATCAGCCGTCCGTTGGCGGTCGAGGCGGCGCCGATGCCGGCGCGGCCGATGTAGAGATACGCGCTGTCCTGCTCCGGCGGGATGTTAAAGCGCATCTTTTCGCCGGTCAGACAGGATTTGACGTCGTTTTCCACCCGGACGGGGAGATTGAACTCCGAGGCGAACGCGCCGCTGAGGTCGACATCCTGCCAGCCCAATTGTTCGGAACGCGTGACCACGCCGGTATGGTAGTCCACCGTGCCCGACACGCTGACGCCCAGCATGCGCACGCGACGCCAGTCGGAAACGAGCCCCGCCGGCGCGCCGCGGTACATTTCGCGCGCGCAACGGGCCAGCGCCTCGGGCGTCCGGGTGCCGGACGGCACCGGCCGGGCGGAAGTGAAGTGCACGCGGCTTTCAAAGTCGATCAGGCAGAACTGCAGGACCTCGGTGTCCAGGTGGAACCCGGCGGCGTAGATGCCGTCCGGGCACTTTTCCAGCATGACCGCCTTGCGGCCTCGGCCGGCGGAGGACGCGATGGCGACCTCCTTCACCAGACCCAGCGAGATCAGCGCGCCTACGATGCGGGTGATGCTGGTGGCGCTCATCTCGGTGATGTGGGCAAGTTCCGTGCGAGAGAGAGAATGACAATCCTCCAGCACGTTCAAAACGCGCTGGATGTTGTGCCGCTTGATGTACGCTTGATCGTAAGTCTTGCCTACCGTCATACGCCCGCCCCCAGCATTTGCATGGCGCCAGTATATCACAGCCCCGTGCAAAAAACAAGAAATAATTTCACCGTGTTATCAAATGGCTTGGCGAGCGCTGGAAGCCGGGGGCAGAATGTTAATTCTTCCGTTAATTTTGCTTGGCGGTATTGCTTTTATTGTTAACTGACTATAAAATAATCCTACGGTGTTAAAAAATCATCGGCAGGGGGGATGCGCATGACCGGCGTGAGCGGCCTGGCGCGGAGCAGCGGATGGAAGGGGATCAAGCGCAAGCTCGTCAAGAGCATGCCATATTACCTATTGATCCTGCTCCCGCTTGTCTATATGCTGGTGTTTCGGTATTACCCCATGCTGGGCGCGCAGATCGCGTTCAAGGACTACAAGGTGCGCCTGGGCATCTGGGCGAGCCCCTGGGCGGGGCTGAAGCACTTTGAGACGTTCTTCAAATCCGCCAACTCCTGGATGATCATCAAGAATACGCTGCTCATCAGCGTATACAGCCTGCTTGCCAGCTTCCCGATTCCGATCCTTCTGGCCATCTGCCTGAACGAGAGCAACGTCAAGTGGTTCAAAAAGAGCGTGCAGATGGTCACCTACATGCCCTACTTCATTTCCACCGTGGTGCTGGTGTCGATGATCCTGCAGTTTACCGACGTGTCCAGCGGCATCGTAGCCCAGGCGTACGCCTTGTTTGGCTCCCGGGCGCCCAACATCATGGGCGAGATGGGTTCCTTCCGCTCGCTGTACGTGTGGACGGGCGTCTGGCAGACGATGGGCTACTCCGCCATCGTCTACCTTGCGGCGCTGTCGGGCGTGCCGATGGAATTGTACGAGGCGGCAAAGGTGGACGGCGCCAGCAAGCTGCGCAAGATTCTCTCCATTGACTTGCCCTACATCGCGCCCACAATCATCACGCTGTTCATCCTGAACGCGGGCAGCATCCTGTCGGTGGGCTTCGAAAAGATCTACCTGATGCAGAACAACTTCAACACGCCCGTGTCGGAGGTCATCTCCACCTACGTGTACAAGATCGGCATCATGAACAGCAACTTCAGCTTTTCCACGGCGGTAGGCCTGTTCAACTCGGTGGTCAATCTGGTGATGCTGGTTCTGGTCAACGCGCTCTCCCGGCGCGTCAGCGACGTCAGCGTGCTGTAAGGAGGCGTTCTACATGGCGGAATGGACCAAGGTCAGGGCCCCCGGAGTGCGCCGGAAGAACCGGATTCGTCAGCGTTGGAACGATACGCTGTTTGACGGGGTCGCCACCATCATCCTTTTGTTTGCGGTGCTGGTGGTCGCCTACCCGCTCATTTACGTGATCAGCGCGTCGCTGTCGTCCACCGACGCGGTCATGGCGGGCAAGGTGTGGCTTTTGCCCGTGGAGCCCTCAATCATCGCCTATCAGGCGGTGTTCAAGTACGATTCCATCATGATCGGCTACCTGAACTCCTTCATTTACATGGCGATGGGCACGCTGATCAACCTGGTCCTGACCACGCTGTGCGCGTTCTGCCTGTCCAGGAAGGACTTCTACGGCCGCGGGCTCATCGGCGGCATGGTGCTGTTCACGATGCTGTTCAACGCGGGGCTGGTGCCCAACTACCTGCTCATCAAGAGCCTGAAGCTCTACGACACCCGCTGGGCTGTGATCCTGCCCGGCGCGATGAGCGCCTGGCACGTGATCCTGATGCGCACCTACTTCGCAACCTCCATTCCCGAAGAGCTGTACGAGGCCGCGGGCATCGACGGCTGTTCGGTGTGGCGGCAGCTGACGAACATCCTCTTGCCGCTGTCCGGACCCATCATGGCGGTCATCGGCCTGTACTGTGCGGTGGGCATCTGGAACAGTTACTTTGACGCCTTCCTCTACCTTTCGGACAAGAAGTTGTTCCCGCTGCAGGTGGTGCTGCGCAACATTCTCATCTTGAACCAGATGGACATGACCGTGACGGCGGACCTTCGGGACATGGCCACCCGCCGCGGCATGAGCAACCTTTTGAAATACGCGGTGATCGTGGTTTCGAGCCTGCCGCTGCTTGCGATCTATCCGTTCGTGCAGAAGTACTTTGTCAAGGGCATCATGATCGGCTCTGTAAAAGGCTAATTTGCGCGGCAACAAGTTGCCGCGCGCGGATGAAATC
>JAEVZE010000267.1 GCA_023392395.1 Bacillota bacterium | reverse complement strand
ATGCACCAGCATGCTCAGGCCCCCCGCGGTCTGAAGCCCCGCCGCCTCCGCCCGCTGTAAAACAAGTGTGCGGGCGGGGTTGTAGATCACGTCCGCGACGCCGGTCAGTCCGGGAATGCGCCCCGGATCCACCGGGCAGGCCAGAAGGTCGGGGTACATGCCCACGGGCGTGGCGTTGAGGAGGAAGTCCGCGCGGATGCAGTAGACCGCCTCGTAGCCATTGGGGCCACTCCGGGAGACCGGCAACGCCAGCGCGCCCAAGTCTTGAAGCGCACAGGCGGCGGTCTTGCCGGTGCCGCCGGTCGCGCCGAGCACGATCACGCGCCTGCCGCCCAGCCGGAAGCGCTCCAGCATCTTCGTCATGCCGTAGTGGTCGGTGTTGTCGCCGGTCAGCGCGCCGTCCTGGTCAAAGTAAAGCGTATTGACCGCGCCGATGCGCTTCGCAGAATCCGTCAGCCGATCGCACAGCGGAATGACCGCCTGCTTGTAGGGGATCGTCACGTTGAGCCCGGCAAAGCCTCGCGCGCGGATGAACGGCGCAAGCTCCTGTGGCGCAAGCTCGATCAGCCGGTACTCGCACCCGTACAGCCGTTCGTGGATGAGCCTCGAGTAGCTGTGGCCCAGCTTCTCTCCGATCAGCCCGTACACCTTTGCCATGTCACACCTCGCTGTAGTTGCCCAGGAATGTGAACCCTCCGGACTGGCTGAGCTCGGACAAGAGCAGCTTCACGTCCTGATCGACCACCGAGCCTTCGAAGTCGAAGTAGAACATGAACTCGAAATCGCGGCCGGGGATGGGGCGGCTCTCCAGCTTCATCAGGTTCAGCCCCTGCACCGCGAAGCGGGCCACCGCCCGGTACAGCGAGCCCGGCGTGTGGGGCAGCGCGGCCATCAGGCTGATGCGGTTGGCGCCTGGGTACACCTCCATATCGCGGGAGATGCAGATGAAGCGGGTGTAGTTGCTGCCGTCGTCCATGATGTTTGCGTCCAGCGGCGTGAGGCCGTAGAGCTGTGCGTTGCGGGCCGAGGCGATGGCGGCGATGTCCTTCCGGCCGGAATCGGCCACGAAGCGTGCGGCGGTGGCGTTATTGGCAAAGGGTGTCAGTTTGACATCCTTGAGGCCCGAAAGATACTTGCCGCACTGCCTCAGTGCCTGCTCGTGGGCGACGACTTCCCGGATTTCGGAGAGCTTCACGCCCGGCGCGACCAGGAGCCGGTGGTCGATGCGCAGCTTTGCGGAGCGGGCTATACAAAATTTATGCGCTTTCATCAGGTCATAGACGTCGGTGACGGAGCCCGCGAGGCTGTTCTCCAGCGGCAGCACACCTTAGCGGCACATGCCCTTTTCCACCGCCTGGAACACGCCTTCGAAGCTGTTGAAGTACAGGATGCCCGGCATGTTGAACATCACGTCGCAGGCCTGCTGGGAGTAGGCGCCCTCCGCGCCCTGGCAGGCGACCAGCGCGCTCTTGGGAAAGAACTGAGGCGTTGTGGCCACGGCTTTTTCCAGAAGGTCCGCGAACGGCTCCGCATCCGGCCGGAGCAGCCTTGCCTGGGCGCTCCGGCTCAAATCAAACAGGAGCGCGTAGATCAATTTCAGGTCGCTCTCGTAGATTGGGTCGTGGGCGGCGGTGAGTCGCTGAAGGATGACGCGTTCGCGGCCGGGATCCGCGATCGAAAGCCCGCCCGCGCGCTTGGCCTCCACGATGTCCCGAACCGTCTGCATCCTTTTTACGTACAGCGAGGCGATTTCGTCGTCAATCCGGTCAATCTTTTCGCGAAGTTCCTGCATGTCCATGGGATACCCCTCCCTTAATCCATCAAGCTGTTGACAAACCCCGCCAAGGCTTTCATCGTACCCTGCGACCTGTGCGCCGGGTACGTGTTTCAATAACCAGTGCATACACTGGTGGTTGAAACAGTTCCTTCTGCCAGTGAGCCGCCCGGAAATTCCGCAGAATTTCAGGCTCACGCAGATTTCTTCCTATGCGTTGAAAAACCACGATGGTTTTTCAACGCCCGATCATCATCAGGTCGAGCAGCCCCAGCGCGGCCATCGCTTCGACCACGGGAACAGCCCTGGGCACCACGCAGGGGTCGTGCCGCCCGCCCACCTGGATGGTGTCCTCCCGGTTTTCCTTCAAGTTCACGGTATGTTGGAGTTTTGAAATCGACGCGGTGGGCTTGAACGCCACCCGGCATACGATGGGCATGCCGGTGGTGATCCCGCCCAGCACCCCGGCATGGCGGTTGGTGGCGGTGCGGACCCGGCCATCCTCCAGAATGAACGGATCGTTGTGGGCGCTGCCCCGCATCCGAGCGGCGGCAAACCCCACGCCGAACTCCACGCCCCGGACTGCGGGGATCGCGAACATCAGCCGGGAAATCACGCTCTCCACGCCGTCCGCCATCGGCTCGCCCAGGCCCACCGGCAGGCCGTCCGCCACGCATTCGATCACGCCGCCCACCGAATCGCCGTCCAGCCTTGCGCGCTCGATGGCCTCTCGCATCATCGCGCCTGCGCGGTCGTCGATCACCGGAAATTCCTTTTCCGCCACGCTCTTGAGGTCGCCCTCAAATACATCCAGAATGCCCGCAATCTCCGCGATCCGCGCGCGCACGCTGACGCCGCGCCTTTCCAGGATCTGCATCGCCACCGCGCCGGCAAAGCAGATGGGCGCGGTCAGCCGCCCGGAAAAGTGCCCGCCGCCGGAGAGGTCCACCGAATCGCCGTACTTCATGCGGGCGGTGTAGTCGGCGTGGCCGGGCCGGGGCGTGTCCCTCAGCGCGTCGTAGTCGCCGGGGCGCTGGTTTGTGTTTTCGATCAGCGCCATCAGCGGCGCGCCGCAGGTGCGTCCGTCCACGAGGCCTGCAAGCACCTTGGGCTCGTCCGGCTCCCGCCGTTTGGTGGCAAAAGCGGCATTCCCCGGCGCGCGGCGCTGCATGAAGGCCCGCACCCGCGCCATGTCGATGGGTTCGCCCGACGGCAGGCCGTCCACCACCGCGCCAATCCCCGCGCTGTGGGACTGTCCGAACACGCTGACCTTGACCAGCGTTCCAAAACTAGAGGACATCCACCCTTCCCCCCAATCGCCTGAAATCCTCAAAGAATGCCGGATAGGATTTGTTTACCGCTTCCGCGCCCCGGATCGTCACCGGCCCCAGGC
>JAEVZE010000253.1 GCA_023392395.1 Bacillota bacterium | reverse complement strand
AACACGTTCCCGGCGCGCATGTCGCCGGGAACGATTTAAAAGGCAAAGAGGTTTTTCCGCGGGCTGGATCGAACTAAAGCCCCATGAATGAATGGTCGGAGGTGTGTTCCATGGCAAACGACAAAATCCGAAGCGTGTTCCAAAGCGGAAAAGGCGTATTGCAGCTGACGCCCACCTGGGTTCCGCGCGGCTTCAACGAGCCGGGCCACCGGCTGAAACTCCATCCGGACGACTACTTCGCCTTCGGCATGGATCGCGGCGGCATCTGTGAACGCTGGCTGGGCTCGGTCACGGTGGCACTCAACGGCCCCAAGACCGGCCCCACCGAGGGCATGAGCTTTGTGCTGTGCGACAGGGAGACCAAGGAGACCGTGCTGTTTGCGGACGTGATCGCGGAACTCGGCGCGGAGCTGATCGGCGATGGCCTGATGGAAAAGTACGGCACCTGGCCCACCTTCGCCAAGCTCTACGACTATGACAAGCCCCTGTTCCACCACCTGCACCTGACTGAGGAGCGCGCCAACAAGATCGGCCGCCACGGCAAGCCCGAGGCCTACTATTTCCCGATCCAGTACAATTCCTACCTGGGTAAGTTCCCGCTGACCTACTTCGGCTTTGAGCCCTCGACCACGCCCGAGGAGGTCAAGGAGTGCCTGCGCAACTACGGCGTGCGCGACACGCGCATCACCGAGCTGTCCCGCGCCTACCGCGTGCAGTTGGGTACCGGCTGGTACACCCCCGCCGGCGTCATCCACGCGCCCGCGTCCGTGGTGACCTACGAGCCGCAGTGGAACAGCGACGTCAACACCATCATGGAAAACGTCACGATGGGCGAGGTTAACGGAGAAAACCTCCTGACCGGCTGCCAGCCTGAGGATGAAAAGGGCGACATCGAGAAGCTGTTCGAGCAGATCGACTGGGCGGAGAGCACCCGCACCGACTACAAAAAGAAGTACTTCCGCGCGCCCAAGCCGCTGCCAGAAACCCAGAAGGGCCTTTCGGAGCAGTGGGTTGCCTACGCCAACGAATGGATCGCGGCCAAGGAGGTCACCGTGGCCCCCGGCGCCGAAGTGACGCTGACGGACGAAGCCTGCTACTGCGCGCTGGTCGTGCAGGGGTACGGCACGTTCGGCCAGTTCGCCTGCGAGGCCCCCGGCGTATTGCGCTACGGCCAGCTCTCGGGCGATGAATTCTTCGTTTCCGAAAAGGCTGCCAAGGGCGGCATCGTGATTCGCAATACCGGTTCCTGCGAGCCGCTGGTCATCCTGCAGAACTTCGCCAACAACAACCCGGCGGTCCCCCAGACCGTGTAAGAAGGAGGCAGCCATGTACTTCAAATTCGGCGTTGACAGCTTCATCTGGGCGGAGAACTTCTCGGAGAAGGACCTGTGGATCATTGAGAAGGCCAAGGAGCTGGGCTTCGAGGTCATCGACTTCGCGATCTCAAACCCCTACAAGTTCCCCACGGACCTAGTGAAGAAGGAACTGGAGCGGGTGGGCATTGACTGCGTGTGCACCACCACATTGACCCGCGAGACCAACCCCATCTCGCCCGACCCCGAGATCCGAAGTGCCGCGGTCGCCGCGATGAAAAAGTGCGTGGACATCTGTAACACGCTGGGTGCGCCCATCCTGGGCGGCGTCAACTACGCGGCCTGGGGCTACATCACCAAGAAGCCGCGCACGGAGCAGGAATGGGCCTGGGGCGTCGAGTCCATGCGGGAAGCCGCCCTCTACGCCAAGGAGACCGGCAGTGTCACCATCTGCGTGGAGTGCGTCAACCGGTTTGAGACCTTCTTCCTGAACATCGCGGAGGACGCCATCAAGTTCTGCAAAGATGTGGGCACCGGCAATATGAAGGTGCATCTGGACTGCTTCCACATGATCCGGGAGGAGAAGAGCTTCTCCGGCGCGGTCAAGGCCTGCGGCAAGGAGTACCTGGGCTACATCCACGTCAACGAGAACGACCGCGGCATTCCCGGAACCGGCCTCGTGCCGTTCAAGGAATTCCTGCAGGCGGTTCATGACGTGGGTTACGACGGGCCGCTGGTCATCGAGTCCTTCGACCCCAGCTTTGAGGAGCTGGCGGGCAACTGCGCGATCTGGCGGAGCTTTGCGCCCACCGGCGAAGCGCTGGCCACCGAAGGCCTCGCCAACCTCAAGGCCATCGCGGCGACTCTTTAAAACAATAGAACCATCGCTTCAACTCGGCGCCACAGGCAATCGCCGGTGGCGCCGACCTCGGATGCGGGAGGGAGAAAAATTCTATGGAACGAATCGCAATCGGGTGTGACGAGGCGGCGTGCGCCTTTCGGGACCAAGTCAAGGCGCTGTTGGTGAAAAAAGGGTATGAAGTCGAGGATTTCGGGACGTTTGACGACAAACCGGTGCTGTACCCGGACATCGCGGTGGCGGTATCGCAGGCGGTGGCGCGGGGGGATTTTGAACGGGGCATCCTGATCTGCGGCACGGGCATCGGCATGGCGATCTCGGCCAACAAGGTGCCGGGCATCCGCGCGGCGGTGTGCCATGACCCGTTCTCAACGGCCCGGTCGAGAAAGTCCAACGACTGCCAGATCATGTGCATGGGAGCGCGCATCATCGCGCCGCAGCTTGGGTGCATGCTGGTGGAACAGTGGCTGACGAGCGATTTTGAGGGTGGTGGATCGACTTCCAAGGTCGAGCGCATCAAGGAGTACGAGCAGGGATTCCAGAAAGGCTAAGCGGAGGGACCTTATGCAGCGGATCATCAACAATCCGGACCTTGTGGTCGAGGATATGCTCAAGGGGTTCGTCAAGGCGCATGGGAACCTGGTGCGCGCCACGGCCAACCCGCGGGTCGTCGTCAGCGCCTTCCCGAAAAAGCCGGGCAAGGTGGGCGTGGTGACGGGCGGCGGCTCGGGCCACAAGCCGGCGTTCGTGGGCTATGTGGGCCGGAACATGGTGGACGCGGTCGCGGTGGGCGAGGTGTTCTCCTCGCCGACGGCCAAGGCGTTCTACGACGCGTTCCTGGAGGCGGACTCCGGCGCGGGCGTGGCGTGCCTGTACGGCAACTACGCGGGCGACAACATGAACGTCAAGATGGCGGCAAAGCTGGCCGATGACGACGACATCATGGTCAAGACCGTGATCGCCAACGACGACGTGGCCTCCGCGCCGAAGGACGAGCCGATGAAGCGGCGCGGCGTGGCGGGCGAAGTGCTGATGTGGAAGATCGGCGGGGCGAAGGCGGCGACGGGGGCGTCTCTCGACGAAGTCATCGCGTGCGCGCAAAAGGCCATCGACAACACCCGCTCCATCGGCATCGGCCTCACGCCTTGCACGATCCCAGCGGTGGGTCACCCGAATTTCAAGATCGAACCGGGCACCATGGAAGTGGGCATCGGCCACCACGGCGAGCCGGGCGTGAAGGTGTGCGACCTTGCGACGGCGGACGAGATGGCGGAGATGATGGTGGAAGCGGTCGTGAATGACATGCCCTTCGTCTCCGGCGACGAGCTGGCGGTGATCGTGTCCGGCCTGGGCGCAACGCCGGTGATGGAGCTGTACATCCTGTACGACAAGATCGAAGCGCTGCTCGCGGCGAAGGGCATCAAGGTGTACAAGCCGTTTGTGGGCAACTACTTCACGTCGCTTGAAATGATGGGCGCGACGTTCACCGCGATGAAGCTGGACGACGAGCTGAAGGCGATGCTCGACATGCCAGCGGAGAGCATGGGACTCACTGTTTGCTAAGGCATACCCAAACATAGAAATCCGAGCGGGTGCGCCC
>JAEVZE010000173.1 GCA_023392395.1 Bacillota bacterium | reverse complement strand
GTAGAGGAGTTGGCGGACTTTTCTGCGGCGCACGGCGGGCGCGGGGACGATGGCACCGACCGCCCGATGCTGCTCTCCGCGATGCAAAAGGACGGGCGGCTGAAGCGCTGCGGCCTGAGGTATGACTTTGACGGTCTTCTGAACGACCACGAGGCGCTGTGGGCCAACATGCTGGACGGCGGCTGCGCGCTGTGCGATCTCCGGGTGGGGCATATCGTGGCGCTGGTGGATCACCGCATCCGGGACGGCGAGCGGCAGCTGTTCGTGATCGATTCTTCCCGAGACAGCATGAACCCCACCGTCCGCTCCCACGTCCGGGAAGTGGTGCCCGCCTCCCGCGCCGTGGCCGAGTATGTCAATTCGAAGGGCGTGCGCACCGGCATGGACGAGCACTACGCCATGTTCTGGGTGCCGCTGGATTTGCCCTTTGACTTCAACCTGCTGCACAAAATTTGAGGAGATCCTTCGCTTCCCCCTCCGGCAACGGCCGGAGGGGGCTTTTTAAGCTAGGCTGGTAATCGTTTGCGTCAAGCATCCGTTTCTCGATTGTGCACATGCACAACTCATGCGATATGATTTCAAGATGAATCCTTGAAATATGGCATAAAGTGTTTACAAATGTAAAGAAAAGGCCTATAATGCGATTGGACATGGCGAAGGGCGTACATTTCACGCGCCTTCGTCAAATTCATGTAGAAGGATGAGAGCATGGAGAACGGGCTTCAGAAGAAGTACGGCTTATTCACGGCAATTTCCATGGTGGTGGGCATCGTCATCGGAAGCGGCGTGTTTTTCAAGGCGGAGAAGGTGCTCAAGGCCACCGGCGGCAATATGCCGATGGGCATCGTGGCCTGGGGTGTCGTGGGCCTGATCATGATCGTCTGCTCCTACGTGTTTGCGACCCTGGCCACGCGGCACGAAAAGGTGAACGGCGTGGTGGACTACGCCGAAGTGATGGTGGGCAAGCGGTACGGCTACTTCGTGGGCTGGTTCATGGCGATCATCTATCAGCCGACGCTCACCTCCGTGCTGGCGTGGGTCTCCGCCCGGTACACCTGCGTCCTTCTGAACTGGGACATCACCGGCGGCTCCTGCATGACGATTGCCGCCTTCTACCTGGTCGCCATCTACGCGATGAACGCGCTGTCCCCAGTGCTGGCAGGAAAGTTCCAGGTGACGACCACAGTGGTCAAGCTGATCCCGCTGATCCTGATGGCGGTCACCGGCACGGTGGTGGGCCTCAAAAGCGGCCTGACCATGGAGAACTTCCAGCGCGTGGCGGACACGTCCGTCAGCGCGGGCGGCGGGCTGTTCGCCTCCGTGGTGGCGGTGGCCTTCGCCTACGAGGGCTGGATCGTGGCCACTTCCATCAACGCGGAGATCAAGGACTCCAAGCGAAACCTGCCCAAGGCGCTGATCATCGGCTCCCTGATCGTGGTGGCGGTGTACATCTTCTACTATATCGGCCTTGCAGGCGCGGTTCCCGCCTCTTCGCTGATGGAGAGCGGCGAGGCGGGTGCGAAACTGGCCTTCCAGAACATATTCGGCCAGGTGGCCGGCACGCTTCTGTTCGTGTTCATCATCATCTCCTGCCTCGGGACGCTCAACGGCCTGATGCTGGGCTGCACGCGTAGCCTCTACTCGCTGGCGGCCCGCGGCGTGGGCCCCAGCCCGAAGAAGATGGCTCAGGTGGATTGTGTGACCGACATGCCCACCAATTCCTCGGTGGCGGGGTTGCTCCTGTGCGCGTTCTGGCTGATGTACTTCTACGGGGCCAACCTCACGGCTTCCTGGTTCGGCCCGTTCAGCTTTGACACCTCCGAACTGCCCATCGTGACGCTGTACGGCGGGTACATCCCGATCTTGATCCTGATGATGCGAAGGGAGAAGGAGCTTGGCGCCTTCAAGCGCTTCGTCATGCCGCTGCTGGCGGTGCTCAGCTGCGTGTTCATGGTGGTGGCCGCGTGCATGGCCCACAAGATGGCGGTCGTGTACTACCTGATCATCTTCGTCGTGGTCATGCTTTTGGGCATTCTCTATATGCCCAAAAAAGACATGACAACCCCGGGGAATTCTCAGCGTGTGGGGAGAAAAGCCGCGTGAGGCTGCATTATCTCCGTATCTAGAGCGTCAAATGGCCCGTTTCTTCATAAATCTTCGCGCCCTCGGAGCTTCATTTTACACGGAGATTATACTGCTTACCAGATAGAAACGGGCGCACAATGAATTATACGGAACGGCGAAAATGCATTTAGGATTCTTGTGCGAAATTCCTCATTGACATTTTGACGCCGAGGGGCTACCATGAGATTCATCCAACGAAGGCGTTGCGGGGATGGCCCGCGGCGCCTTTCTTGTTTTCCCAGGGAACCGGGCAAGGCCCGCATCCGAGTGAAAGCCAACTTCATACATTAAAAGGGCGAAGGAGCCTGGACGATAGGGTTCCTTCGCTTTTTTATTGGGATCCGGCACGGGCGACAGAATGGACGGAAGGGGGTGATGATGTGAAAGGGCAGGGAATCGGGCAAACAGTCGATCGAAAAAAGGCCATGGCCATCGGAGCGCTGTACGCGACTTCCGCAGCGATCACCCTTCTTGGGCTCGCCTTCTGCGCGTTCAGCACGATCAACCATGTGGAGTTCATGGTGCTCCAGTCCAAAGTTCCCGGCGTGGTCTTTGGCGTGGTCGTGACGTTCCTGGGAATGCGGTACTTCCTGTCGGTGATGCGGCTGAAGGCCGAGGTCTACAAGTCGGATTCGCGTTTTTCCTGGAACAACTTCCGAAAGAAGCAGGCGTGAACCTTGGGCGGGGGGTCCCTCAAATAGAAAAAGAGGTGTGGTTTATGAAAGCCTGGAAGAGAATCGTCGCAAGTCTGATACTGCTGCTCGTGCTCAGCCTGGCGCTGGTTGCGATCACCGCCAGCGCGGAGACTGCGGATCCGACGGGCGCGTCCTATGTCGCCACCACCGGAACCGAGACATTGAACGACGTGGCGACCACCGCCAACAAGGCGTACTTCGGCGCGAACTATACCTGGGTCATGATTTGCGCCTTCATGGTGTTCTTCTTCCAGTGCGGCTTCGCGATGGTGGAGACCGGCTTCTGCCGGGGCAAGAACGCCGCCCACACCATCACCATGAACTTCATGGTATTCCTGGTCGGCGCGGTGGGCTACTTCCTGGTGGGCTTCGCGCTGCAGATGGGCGGCTCCGGCGGCGCGGCGGGCCTGGGCTCGGGCGGCGCGGCGCTGAACGGCATGCTCTCCATCCCCGGCCTGGGTGGAATCCTGGGCTACAAGGGGTTCATGCTGGGCGGCACCTATGACGCGGGCGTGTACGCGTTGTTCTTCTTCCAGATGGTGTTCATGGACACCACCGTGACCATCCCGACGGGCGCCATGGCGGAGCGCGTGAAGTACTCCGCGGTGGTGATCACCTCCTTCTTTATCTCGATGGTCCTGTACCCGCTGTTTGCCAACTGGGTCTGGGGCGGCGGCTGGCTGGCCACGCTCGGTTCCAAGTTCGGCATCGGCCACGGCGTGGTGGACTTCGCGGGTTCCGCCGTCGTGCACTCCATGGGCGGCATGCTGGCCCTGGCAGGCGCCATCGTGCTCGGGCCCCGGATCGGCAAGTTCAAAAAGGACGGCACGGCGAGGGCCTTCCCCGGTCACAACATCCCGATGGCCATCATCGGAACGATCATTCTGTACTTCTGTTGGTTTGCCTTCAACGCTGGTTCCACGTTGAACTCCTCCGACTTCCGGCTGTCCGTCGTCGCCACCAACACGATGATCGCGGGCGCCATCGGCGGCCTGGTCGCGATGTTCTATATGTGGATCAAGTACGGCAAGCCCGATCCGTCCATGACGGCCAACGGCACCCTGGCGGGCTTGGTTGCGATCACCGCGCCCTGCGCCTTTGTCAACGGCATCTCGTCGTTCATCATCGGCCTGGTGGCGGGCCTGCTGGTCTGCGTCGCGGTTCCCCTCGTTGAGAACAAGTGGAAGCTGGACGACCCGGTCGGCGCGATCTCCGTCCACGGCTTCAATGGCTTCTGGGGCGTATTGTCGCTGGGCCTGTTCGCCGACGGCAGCTACGGCGACGGCATCAACGGCGTCGCGGGCGGCGTGCGCGGCCTGTTCTTCGGCGACGGCTCGCAGCTCCTTGCGCAGCTGATCTGCCTGGCGGTGCTGCTGGTGTACGGCTTCGGCGTCTCCTTCCTCTTCTTCAAGGTGCTGGACAAGGTCTGGGGCCTGCGCGTTTCGCCCGAGGATGAACTGGAAGGCCTGGACATCCCGGAGATGGGCGTTCTGGCCTATCCCGATCAGCAGTTGGTGCGCTCCGAGTTGGACTATGACTCCGAGGACAACGCCCCCATCAAGCAGTTGGAGCGCTTCGGCAAGACCGGCCTGATCGAGAAGAAGTACGCGACGCCGGTGGCGCAGGCGATCCCTGTCGTGCAGACCACCGCGGTCGAGATGCCGGGCGCGCCCGCGGCCGCCCGCACTGGTCCGAAGTTCACCAAGGTGGAGATCATCTGCAAACAGAGCCGCTTCGAGCCCTTGAAGACCGCCATGAACGCCATCGGCATCACCGGCATGACCGTCACCCAGGTGCTGGGCTACGGCCTGCAGAAGGGCAAGACCGAGTTCTACCGCGGCGTCGAGACCGAGACCAACCTTCTGCCCAAGGTGCAGGTGGAGATCGTGGTCAGCAAGGTGCCGGTCCGCACGGTCATCGAGACCGCCAAGAAGGTTCTGTACACCGGCCATATCGGCGACGGCAAGATCTTCGTCTACGACGTGGAGAACGTGATCAAGGTCCGCACCGGCGAGGAGGGCTACGACGCGCTGCAGGATGTGGAGTAATACCAATTCCAAATATTAATGCATCGTCGCAGGGGGGGCTTTTCGCGCAGGACTGTGTCGCCTTCCGCTCAACGTAGCGCTGCTACGCCTCGCTCCGGCTCCTTGTCCTGCATCGAAAATCCCCCCCTGCTTTGGAAGCATGAATATTCTTCATTGGTATAACCCCAACAGAAAAACCAAGTTTGCGAACCGGGCCGGGCGATCAAGTCGCCCGGCCTGGTCTGGCTATTGACGGCCCCTCCGTACCCTCCAATCGTTCCCGGCGACCTGCGCGCCGGGAACGTGTTTCCCCCACCAGTGCGTACACTGGTGGGGGAAACAATACCTTCCGTCAGTGAGCGTCCGGAAATTCGTGAGAATTTCAGGCTCACGCAGTCTTCCCATGCGATGAAAAGCCGCACAGCGGATTTTCATCGCCCATCACATTACATCCAGATGAGCCAGACCAGCAGGTACCCGGATACGACGGCCGTCAGCGTGAAGGGGATGCTGATCTTCATGAAGTCCCATGT
>JAEVZE010000166.1 GCA_023392395.1 Bacillota bacterium | reverse complement strand
ACCCGCTTCCGCCGGCAGGTGAAGCCGGGTGATCTGGTGGAGACCCGCTCGACGTTCCTTCGAAACAAGCTGAACGTGTACGTGGTCTCCGGCGAGGCTCGGGTGGACGGCGAAGTATGCGCGTCCGGCGAATTTACGTTTATCATCGCATAGATCAGGACATTGAAGTTTGCCGCCTGGCTTTTAGCCACAATAACAGCCTGTGCATTCCGAGGAATGACCTCCAGGAGGATGAATCGTGTTTCCCAAAATTCTGATCGCGAACCGGGGCGAAATCGCGGTGCGCGTGATCCGCGCCTGCAAGGAGATGGGCATCCTGACGGTGGCCGTCTTCTCCGAGGCCGACCGCGACGCGCTGCACGTGTCGCTGGCCGATGAAAGCGTGTGCATCGGTCCGCCGCCCGCCCGCGAGAGCTACCTGAACATGGACCGCATCCTGTCGGCCGCGCTGGTGACTGGTGCGAAGGCGATCCACCCCGGCTATGGCCTTCTGTCCGAAAACGCGGAGTTCGCGCGCCGCTGCACGGAGCAGCGCATCAAATTCATCGGCCCGTCGGCCGACACCATCCGAAAAATGGGTGACAAGGACGAGGCGCGCCGCACGATGCGCGCGGCGGGCGTCCCGGTGGTGCCGGGCTGCGACCTTCTTAAAAACGCGCAACAGGCGCGCGTCGAGGCCGAACGCGCGGGGCTGCCGGTTTTGATCAAGGCGCGCGCTGGCGGCGGCGGGCGCGGCATCCGACTGGTGGAGAAGATCGAGGACGTGGAGCGCGCGTTCCTGGCGGCGCAGGCGGAGGCCCGCACCGCCTTCGGCGACGACGGCGTGTACCTGGAAAAGTATTTGACGGACGTCAAGCACATCGAGGTGCAGGTGCTGGGCGACCAGGACGGCAACGTGGTGTGCCTTGGAGAGCGTGACTGCTCCGTCCAGCGCAAGCACCAGAAACTGATCGAGGAGAGCCCCGCGCCCACCGTGTCGCCCGGGCTTCGGGAAGAATTGACCCGCGCGGCGACGAAGGCCGCACAAGCCGTCGATTATGAAGGCCTGGGCACCATCGAATTCCTCTTGGCCCGGTCGGGCGAATTTTATTTCATGGAGATGAACACCCGTTTACAGGTGGAGCACCCGGTGACCGAGATGGTGTCCGGGTACGACTTGGTCAAGTGGCAGATTCGCGTGGCGGCGGGCGTGCCGCTGTCCTTCTCGCAGAGCGACGTGCGCATTCGCGGCCACGCCATCGAGTGCCGCATCAACGCCGAAAACCCGGCGGAGAACTTCCGCCCCTGCTGCGGAAAGATTGGCCTTCTGCACATCCCCGGCGGTCCCTGGGTGCGCTTTGACACCGCGCTGTATCAGGGCTACCAGATGCCGCCCTACTACGATTCCATGGTCGGGAAGCTGATCGTCTACGCCGCCACACGCCAAGAGGCGATCCGCAAGATGCGGGCGGCGCTGTGCGAGATGGTCATCGAGGGCATCGACCATACCGGAGAACTGCAGCAGGACCTGATCGGCGAGGATGCGTTCCTCGATGGAAGCTACACCACTTCTTTCCTGGAGGCTCGATAAATGTTGCCCAAATATCTTTTTGGCAAGCCCAAGAACACGCTGGAGGGCGAGAACAAGGCGGCCGTCCAGCTGAGCGAGTGCCCCGGCTGCAAGAGCCGCTACTCCGAAGCCGAGATGGAGGAGACGCTCTACGTGTGCCGCCGCTGCGGCGCGCACACGCGCCTTTCCGCGCGCAAGCGCATCGCCATCACCGTGGACCCGGGCAGCTTCGTAGAGATCGATCATGCGATCACTTCCACGAACCTCTTGGGTTTCCCGGAATACGATGACAAGCTGGAAAAGGCCAAGGCCGCAAGCGGCGAGGTTGAGGGCGTCGTGACCGGCACGGCGGCCATCAATGGAATGCCCTTTGCCATCTTTGCGATGGACCCCAACTTCATGATGGGCTCTATGGGCACGGCGCTGGGCGAAAAGGTGACCAGGCTTTTTGAACTGGCCACGGAGCGCAAGTTGCCAGTAATCGGCTTCACGCTGTCGGGCGGCGCCAGGGTGCAGGAGGGGATTCTGTCCCTGATGCAGATGGCGAAGACCTCCGGCGCGGTGGAGCGGCACAGCCGGGCGGGGCTTCTCTACATTGGAGTATTGACCGACCCCACCACCGGCGGCGTGGACGCCAGCTTCGCCACGCTGGGCGACATCCTGATCGCCGAGCCCAAGGCGTTGATCGGCTTTGCCGGACCGCGGGTGATCGAGCAGACCATCCGCCAAAAACTGCCCGCGGGCTTTCAGCGGGCCGAATTCCAGCTGGAAAAGGGCTTTGTCGACATCATCTGCGACCGGCGGGAGCTGAAGGCGCTGCTCATACGCCTATTGTCGCTGCACCAGGGGGTGGCCTGATGGACGCATACAGCCGCGTGCAGGCGGCAAGGGCCAAGGGCCGCCAGACCTCGATGGATTATATCAACAAGCTGTTCACCGACTTCGTGGAATTGCACGGCGACCGGCGCTTTGCGGACGACCGGGCCATCGTGGCGGGCATCGCGCGCTTGGAGGGCCGTCCGGTGACGGTGATCGGCATCGAGAAGGGGCGCGACACCCAGGAGAGGGTCAAGCGCAACTTTGGCTCCGCGCATCCGGAGGGCTATCACAAGGCCATCCGCCACTTCCTGCTGGCGGAGAAATTCCACCGGCCTGTCGTCTGCTTTGTGGATACCGCGGGCGCATATTGCGGCCTGGGCGCGGAAGAGCGCGGGCAGGGTCCGGCCATCGCCGAGAGCATCGCCACGCTGATGGGGCTCAAGGTGCCGGTGATCTCGGTGATCATTGGCGAGGGCGGCTCCGGCGGCGCGCTGGCGCTGGCTGCGGCCAACGAGGTATGGATGCTGGAGAACGCCGTCTACTCGGTGATCTCGCCGGAGGGTGCGGCGTCCATCATCTGGAAGGATGCCAAGCGCGTCAAGGAGGCCTGCGAGTGCCTGAAACTGACCGCGCAGGATCTTTTCAAGCTGGGCGTGGTGGAGCGGGTGTTCGAAGAGGGCGAAGTTGCGTCGCTCAACGAGCGGCTGAGGCGGGCGCTGTCGGAATCCGTCGCCGGATACATGGCCATGGACGAACAGGCGCTGACCGAACAGCGGTACAGGAAATTCAGAATCATCGGAGGACAGGCGCTATGATCGCGATTGTGACCGACAGCTCGGCCCACCTGTACCGGGAGGAAGCGGAGGCGCTTGGCGTCACCGTGGTGCCGATGACCTACAGCCTGTCGGGGCAGCAGACGCTTTGGGAAAGCTACATGGACGATAACGGCGACTACGAGCACCTCGTGGATTCCAACATGGAAAAGCTCCGCACCTCGCAGGCCAGCTATTCCTCGTTTATGGGCGAATTCATGGAGCTTTTAGAGTCTGGCGCGGACATCCTGTGCCTGACCATCTCCTCGCGCCTATCCGGCACGTTTGGCAACGCCAGCATGGCAGCCAGGGACCTCGCGCCCGAGCGCATCCAGGTGGTGGATTCGCTGACCACCAGCGGCGGCCTGTACCTGATGGTGCGGGAAGCCCGGCGCCTGCTGGACGAGGGCAAGACGCTGAACGAAGTTGCGGCGATTCTGAACGCACTTCGGGGCTGCGTGCAGATCGCCTTCACCGTGGACGACATCGCGCCGCTTCGGCGCAGCGGCCGTCTGGGTGCCGTGCGTCTTTCGATCTCTACCATCCTCAACATCCGTCCGGTGCTTCGGTGCGTAGAAGGCTCCATCATCTCCACCGGCGTTGTCCGCGGCCGCAGCGAGCAGATGAAGACGCTGGTGGACAGCCTGCCCAAGGAACCCTGCGACTGTCAGGTGGAAGGTTTTCTTGCCGAGGAACAGATGGCCGCGCTCAAGGCCAAGGTGGAGGCCAAAGGGCACCGCGTAACGCTCCGGAACGTCGGCCCGGTGCTGGGCATCCATCTGGGTCGCGGCTGCCTGGGCGTCAGTTGGATCGACCGCAGTTCGGAACCCTGTGCAGCACGCATTGATAGTTAAGGAAGTTAATTCTGAAAGCCGAAAGGGTTAAAAGCGAATACCACCCGGCCCGCCGGGGCTCCGTGCTCTTGCATTCCGATGGATTATCTGATAAAATCATACCGATATGACGGATGCAAGGCGCAAAGGGCTCATGACGGGCCGGGACCTTTTGATCGCGCTGGCGGTGATTGCCGCGGCGCTGGTTCTTTATTTATTCTTCGGCAGGTCCAAGACCGGCAGCGCCGCCTATGTGAATGTCTACCTTGGAACCGGTGGCGAACCTTATCAGCACGTGCCGCTGAACGAGGACAGGACCATCCGCATCGATCAAGGGGACGGCAGGGTCAACGTGGTCGAGATCATGGGCGGCGGCGTTCAGATGTCATATTCCACCTGCAAAAATCAAGCTTGCGTCCATGAGGGCATTGTGACGGATGAGAGCCGCAAGCACCGCCCGCTGGGCGACTGGATCGTCTGCCTTCCCAACGGCGTATCGATCGAGTTGGTTGAAGGGCCATGAGCGTAAAGACTCTGACGCGCATGGCGCTTTTATCATCCGTGATGCTGGTGCTGTCCTACATCGAGCGGCAGATTCCGGCGGTCTCTACCATTCCCGGCGTGAAGCTTGGCCTGGCCAACACGGTGCTGCTCTTTGCCATCTGCCTGATGCGCCCCAAGCACGCCTGGACGCTGATGGTCATTAAGGTGGGCATCGCGGGGCTGGTGTACCTGAACGGCCTGGCGATGCTGTACAGCCTGGCGGGCGGCACTTTGAGTCTGATCGCCATGTACGGGGCCAGGAAGATTCCGGGTTTATCCATCGTGGGCGTTTCGATCATCGGCGCGCTGGCCCACATTGTCGGGCAGCTTGCGGTCGCCGCGTGGTCGCTGCAGACCCAGGCGCTTCTGGTGGCGCTGCCCGTCTACATGGGTTTTTCGGCGGTGACCGGATTGGTCACCGGAATTGCGGCAAAATACGTAAACGCAGCACTGGAGAAATCGGGGTGGTCCAGATAAAGTATACGCGGCAAGTTCTCGCATTGGGTCTGGTGATGGTCCTAATGACCGGCTGCCAGAGCGCAAAGCCGCTCGAGAAGAAATCGGTGGTTGGTTTCTATTTCGACACGGTGATCACGCTGTCGGCCTTTGTGGACGACGATACGGTGCTCAAAGAAGCGCTGGACGAGTGCGCCCGGTACGAAAAGCTGTTTTCGAGAACGATTCAGGGCAGCGACATCTGGAACATCAACAACCTTTCCGGTCCGGTCGAGGTCGCCCCGGAGACTGTCGAAATGCTCAGCGACGCGCTTGAGATCAGCAAAGCCTCCGGCGGCGCGTTTGACGTGACCGTGGAACCCGAGACCAAATTGTGGGACTTCTCCGGCGACAGCAAAAAACTGCCGGACGCGGACGCGCTCAAAGAAGCCGCGACGCATGTGGATTACCAGAAGCTGCAGATTAGCGGTACCACCGTGACCCTGCCCGACGACATGGGCCTGGACCTGGGCGGCATCGCCAAGGGCTACATCGCGGACAAGCTGGTTGTGTTCCTGCGGGACAGGGGCGTGACCAGCGCACTGATCAATCTGGGCGGGAACGTCCTGACGCTGGGCCGCCGTGCGACGGACGATGCGCCCTGGGTGGTGGGCATTCAGGACCCGAAAGCCGAGACCGGTACGAACAAGCTGGCGATCAAGGCGGAGAACCTCTCGGTCGTCACCAGCGGCAACTATGAGCGGTACTTCATCCTGGATGGCGTCCGCTACCACCATCTTTTAAATCCCCAAACGGGTTGGCCGGTGAACGAAGGGCTGGATTCGGTCACGATCCTGTCCAAAAGCTCCGCCATGGGCGACGCACTGTCCACGGCCTGCTACGTGCTGGGGCAGGAAAAAGGGTTGGAGCTGATCAAACAGTTCAGCGGAATCGATGCGATCTTCATCGCTTCCGACGGTACCGTCACCATGACGGATGGAGCCAAAGCGCTCGTTTCGGACGAGCCCTGATTGTCAAGGAGGCGCAGTATGGATAGACAATTGCCGGTATGGGCGTCGGTCGCGCTGGTTGCGGTGGTTTCGGCCCTGCTTCTGGTC
>JAEVZE010000156.1 GCA_023392395.1 Bacillota bacterium | reverse complement strand
GCTGGGCCGGAGGATGCGGTCAAACAAGAGGTACAGCGGCTGCACCAGCACCACTTGCAGCACGACCCGGATGAGCGCCGCGCGGACATCCGCGCCATCGATGCCAGCGCCCGAGAGCGCCGCGTACAGGCCCATCGCCGCCTCATAACCCAGAACGCAGATCAGCGGCGCGACGACCGGCGTCAAAAGGTAGCGCTGGAACTTGCGGCCGGCGAAGCCGGACACGTAGCCCGACGCGATGTATAAAACCGTGCGCAAGCCCATCGGGTAGCCGGTCAGGATGTCGATGAGGAGACCGCCGATCATGCCGTAGAGCGAGCCGCGGGTTCTACCTAGGAGCAGGCCCAGCTCGATCACGGTAATCAGCGTCATCATCGGTAGGTACTGGCTCCAGATCAGGACCGGCAGGATCGTCAGATCCAGAAGTACCGAAACCAGCAGCAGGATCACCGGAAGAAACCTTCGCAAGCGCGCGTCCTCCTACGTCAGTCCGCCCAGGCGTCTTCGGGCAGCGTGGTCCTGTCTCCGGTCGCGCCGGGGGAAGGCGACGGCTGCGCGGAGGTTCCGGGCACAGGGCTCTCACCCGGCATGGTGGAGGGCCAGGCCCACTGCGCGTCGTCGGGCGGTAACGTCTCCGTCGAATCGGGGTTCACGGTCGGCGAGGCCGAGGGCGTGGGCGCCGGCGTGGGCCGGGGCGTCGGCGTACTCAGGACCGGAAGGTCCTCCGGAACGCTCTGGACGACCGTGCGCAGAACCAGCACTTCCTCGATGTGCTGGAAATCCACCGAAGGCATGACCACGATGTAGCGCTCCGAGCTGT
This sequence comes from Bacillota bacterium, assembly GCA_023392395.1. Classification (GTDB taxonomy): domain Bacteria; phylum Bacillota; class Clostridia; order Christensenellales; family Aristaeellaceae; genus JAEZHK01. The sequence continues at coordinate 5,394 of JAEVZE010000156.1, read as the reverse complement.
CCTGATCGCGGGACACCTGCGTCACCGTACCCACCTTGATACCCTTGGGGAACAGCGTATCGGTACCGGATGTCAGCACCACGTCGCCCGGGGCGACATCCGAGACCTTCGGGATGTAGTACATGTTGCATTCCGGGGTTTCGGAGAACGTTTCAATCTGACCGCGCATGACGCCTTCGTCGCGGGTGCGCTCAATCAGGCAGGCGACGGCGGAGCGGGGGTCGATCAGACAGAGTACCTTCGAGTAATTGGCCCCGACTTCATAGATGCGGCCCACCAACCCGTCGCCGGTTTCCACCGCCATGTTCTGCTGGATGCCGCTCGTCGTTCCGACGTTGATGGTGATGGTATTGAACCAGACGCCGGGGTTTCTTCCGATGACCCGCGCGTACACCGGGTCCTGCCCGGCGGCGTTTTCCTTGGCGTTCAAAAGGCTCTTGAGCCGGTCGTTCTCAATGGAATCCTGCTCCAGCGCGACCAGCTGCAGTTTGAGGTCGGTGATCTGCCTGCGGGCGTCCTCGAGGTCCTGCCCCATCTTGAAGTAGTCTCTTACGCCCAGTGCCACGTCCCGAAGGTAGGTGGTGGCGGAATCCACCGCGTTCACCACCGGCGAGAACACCGTTCCCACCGCGTTTTCGGCGATGGACACGCGGCCGGGCTCTCGCATCACCAGGAAGAACAGGAGCGCGAGTACCGCCAAAAGCACCAGCGCGCCAAACGCGATGCGCCCCCAGCGTCCGCCCTTTTTCTTTTTCTGTCCAATGCGCGGTTTGACCGTTCTGGCCATCGTTCACTTCTCCCTCGGATGCATACGCCAGCGGCTTACGCCTCGACCGAGCCCGCCTCGGTTGCCAGTTTGAGCAGCTGTTCGTCCTCGGCCAGGCGGCCCATGCCCAGCGCCACGTCGTCCTGCGGGTGCTCGTCCACGGAAACGGGAAGCTCCAGCTTCGCGGCCAGGAGCTCTGCCAGCCCCTGCATCAGCGCGCCGCCGCCCGAGAGGCGGATGCCATCCTCCGCGATGTCCGCGGCCAGCTCTGGCGGCACGCGGCCAATGGCGTCCCTCAGCGCGTCCACCAGCGTCCGGATCGGCTCCCGAAGCGAGAGCGCAAGCTCCCGGGTGGTGATGGGCACGGTCACCGGTTTTCCGGTTTTACAGTCACGGCCCTTGAGCAGCACCGTCTCGCCCACCGGCTCCCCCGGCGCGACCGCATAGGTCGGAAAGCGCAGCGCAAGTTCTGCGGAATCCTCGGATGCCTCCAGGCTCGCAAACTCGCTGCGCTCGAAGGGTTCCAGATCCTCCGGATCGTCGCTGTCCACGTCATAATCCGGGAGCAGCGCCGAGCCAATGTCGCACTTCAGGTCCTCGGCCGTGCGCAGGCCGATCAGCACGTTCTTTCTGCGGCGAACGAAGCGCACGATCGCCTCGTCAAAGGACAGAGAACCGGTGCGCATCGAGCGCGCCGCCGCCACGCCGCCCATCGACAGAACGGCAATCTCGGTGGTGCCGCCGCCCAGCGTCACGATCATGGAACCCCTGGGCGTATCCACCGCCAGCCCCGACCCCAGCGCCGCCGCCAGCGGCGTGCGCACCAGCATCGGGCTCCTGGCGCCGGTGAGCTTGGCGACCTGCATCAGTGCGTCCTTCTCCACCTTGGTCAGCCCCTGGGACATTGCCATGAACAATTGCATTTTTTCGAAGGACTTCCTGCGCCCGGTCACCTTTTCGCAAAGCGCCAGCGTGATCAGCGCCGCCATGTCCACGTCCGTCACCGCGCCGTCCATTACCGGCGAGACCAATACCGCCTCGCCCGATGAGCGGCCCAGCATCGCCTTGGCCTCGTGGCCGATGGCGATGACGCTCTCCGGGTCGGCCCGGAGCGCCAGCACGGCGGTGGGCTCGCGCAAGACGATGCCCTCGCCGCCCAAAAAGATGGTCGTATTGCTGGAGCCCAGGTCGATCGCCAGGCTATTGCCGGTCATGAGGCCCATGAACGCACCCTCCGCCCCATCATCATAAGTATTTTTTCAGCATGCGCCCTACGGAAGCCACCGGAAGGCCCATCACATTTTCAAACGAACCGCAGATCCCTTTCACAAATCGGGAAGCGCCGCTCTGAATGCCGTAGGCCCCGGCCTTGTCCATCGGATCACCGGATGCCACGTAGGAGTCAATCTCATCCTCCGTAAGCGCCCGGAATGTTACGCCTGTGCGCTCCACGTGCACCGTCTGCCGCCCGGTGGCTGCGTCGATCAGGCACACGCCAGTAAACACCTCGTGCTCCCGGCCGGACAGCATGCGCAGCATCTGACGGGCTTCGGCCTCGTCCCTGGGCTTTCCCAGCGCCATATCGTCCACCGACACCAGTGTGTCGGCCGCCAGCACCAAGCCCTCCGTCAATCCTTCCGCCGCCGCAAGCGCCTTGCGCCGCGCCAGGATCGCCACCGCCTGCCGGGGCGAACCTTCCATGGTTTCATCCGCTTCGGAGACGCGCACTTCGAACTGGTAGCCCATCCGCGTCAAAAGCTCCTTGCGACGGGGCGAGCCTGATGCCAATATAAGTCTTTGACGCTCGGCGGCTGGATCCGGTTTCGCCATTGGGAATACCCCCGGCCAAAAAATCGCTCATAGAATTATAGCATATTCGCGCGCGCTTGGAAACCGCGGCTTGCAAAGGGCCGGAAATTTGTCACGTTGATAACACAAAGGGCAAATTCAGGAAGCTATATGGAAAGGAAAACCAGCGCGCTGCGACTCGCGCGGCGTGCGCAACCTCCAGCCTAACCCAAATTCCCCACATGCTGTCATAGTGCGTGGCGACACTGCGCATTTAACGTAAATTAACCAACGCGTGCGTTGACATCGCCGCATTGTGGGTTTACAATGGGTACAAATTGAATATTAACAACTTGGAAAATTCATTTTGATAGAGGCGCGGGTCTCATTAGTAGCGCGGAAAGAGCCCCTCAAAGGGCGCGGACCCCTGCGTGAAAGGGTGGCTCGCCGAAGCGGTTCCCCGTTTGAGCGCGGGATCGCTGGACGCCGGCTCAATAAGCCGTTGTCTGTCACAATGTCACATTGTGGAGCGCTATCGCATACGCCGTAAAGGGACGGCCGAAGTGATTGAGCTTCGGTCGTCATTTTTATTTCGGAGGGATCGCACATGAAGAGAATTCTGGTTCTGGTTCTTACCTGCCTTCTGGTTCTGAGCACCGCCGCGTCGGCCGAAACGCTCCGCGTCGGCATGGAATGCGACTATGCGCCCTTTAACTGGACGCAAGCCGAAGCCTCCGACACCGCCGTGCCCATCGCCTCCGGCGGCTTCGCCGACGGCTACGACGTGCGCGTCGCCAAGCTGATCGCGGATGGCCTGGGCATGGATCTGGAAGTGGTCAAGACCGCCTGGGATGGCCTGCCGATGGCCGTCATGTCGGGCGACATCGACGCCATCATCGCCGGCATGAGCCCGACCGCCGAGCGCAAGCAGACGCTGGACTTCACCGACCCCTACTATGAGAGCGATCTTGTGGTCGTGGTGAAGAAGGACGGCAAGTTCGCCTCCGCCACGCAGCTTGCCGACTTCACCGGCGCCAAGATCACCGGCCAGCTCAACACCTTCCACTACACCGTCATCGACCAGATCCCGGGCGTGGTCAAGGAAACCGCCATGGAGACCTTCCCGGCGATGATCGTGGCGCTGAACGCGGGCGGGATCGACGGCTACATCTCCGAACGGCCCGGCGCGATGGCGGCCGTGGGCGCCAACCCGGGTTTGACCTTCGTCACCTTCGAGGACGGCAAGGGCTTCACCGCCTCGCCCGAGGATGTCGCGGTGGCCGTGGGCCTCAAAAAGGGAAGCGACCTGACCGCCAAGATCAACGAGATCCTCGCGGGCATCACCAAGGAACAGCGCACGGAGCTCATGGACGCATGCATCGAGGCGCAGCCGCTGTCCAACTAAGCCATTGGAATCCCATTCGGGTTTTTCAATGCAAGGAACCGAAACCGCGCGAGCCTGAAACCTTTCGAAATTTCAGGCGGCTCGCTGACGTTAGGTTTGTTTCTCCACCCAGTGTGACCACTGGGTGGAGAAACATGTTCCAGGCGCGCATGCCGCCGGGAACGATTGAATGGTACGATAGGGTTTTTTAGACAGCCCAGGTACCATCCTGCGGGTTGTTCTTTAAGCGAATCATCACAACATGGAGGTTTTGCCGATGCCTGAGACATTCTTTGGCTGGGTGGTCTACATTCTGCGCCAGTACGGGTCGCTGTTCGTCAGCGGCACGGTCACAACGCTGGTCGTGGCGCTGACCGGTACGATCCTCGGCTTTGGCATCGGCCTCTTGGTCGCCATCGCGCGCACCACCGAGCCCCGGGACGGCGCGGGGTTCCTCAAGCGCGCGCTGATCCGCTTCTCCCACGGCCTCCTGGGCGTGTACATCGAGGTGTTCCGAGGGACCCCGATGATCGTGCAGGCGATGGTCATCTACTACGGCGCGATGCAGTACCTGGGGCTGAAACTGCCCAACCTGGCGGCGGCGATCCTGATCGTGTCGGTCAACACCGGCGCGTACATGGCCGAAATCATCCGGGGCGGCATCATCTCCGTAGATGTGGGCCAGAGCGAGGCGGCCCACTCCATCGGCATGACCCACTGGCAGACGATGACTTCCGTCGTCCTCCCCCAGGCCATCCGCAACATCATGCCCTCCATCGGCAATGAGTTCATCGTCAACATCAAGGACTCGAGCGTTTTGAACGTAATCTCGGTTTCCGAATTGTTTTTCCAGTCGAAGTCCGCGGCGGGCACGTACTTTCGCTACTTTGAGGTGTTCTTCATCACCGCAATCATCTATCTGATTCTGACCTACTCGATCACAAGGCTCCTAAGGTGGGTTGAGCGCAAGATGGACGGTCCGGACAACTACACCATCCTGGGCAGCCAGACCGACAGCCACGCTGTCCTCAAAGTCAAGAAGGGGGCGTCCAAATGAGCGGAGCGATCATCCGCGTCGAGCACCTGAAAAAGAGCTTCGGCGACCACGAGGTGCTGTGCGACGTCAATTTTGAGGCGCAAAAGGGCGATGTGGTGTGCATCATCGGCGCATCCGGCAGCGGAAAATCCACGCTGCTACGGTGCATCAACCTCCTGGAAAAGCCCACCAGCGGCCTGATCGCCTACTATGGGCGGGACATTCAGGATGGCAGCGTGCCGCTGGCCGAGTACCACGCGAAGGTGGGCATGGTGTTTCAGTCGTTCAACCTCTTCCACAACATGACGGCGCTGGAGAACTGCATGGTCGGCCAGATCAAGGTTTTGAAGCGCAGCCGCGCCCAGGCTGAGGAGAACGCGATGCTCTACCTGAACAAGGTGGGCATGGGTCCCTTCGTCA
>JAEVZE010000142.1 GCA_023392395.1 Bacillota bacterium | reverse complement strand
AGGCGCAGGGTGCCCTCTCGGTACAGCGCGCGCAGCGGACTATTCGCCAGCGCGCGGAAGGCCGAATCCTCGTTAAGCGGCTCCAGCGCCAGCGAAACGGTAAAGCACAGCGACCGGAGCAGCTCCTCCGCCTGCTCCACCCGGATTGAGGAATCGCCCAGCGACAGTATCTCCGCCTTCCGGGCCAGAAGCGCCCACAGTTCGGCCTTGACGCGCGCGGCGTCCGCCGACGCCAGCTGCCCCGAAGCGCTGGCGCGGTCGATCCACGGAATCAGTTCGTTTCGCATGGGCCCTCCGAATGCATCCGCAGCCGGTCCGCTGAGATCGGCCTTGCGTATCGGGTATCCCGGATCAAATCGGACAATGTCGCGCCGTTCAGAAACTCCAGCGAGCCCTGGCACACCCCATCAAAGTAGCGCCGCATGCAGTCGATCAGGTCCGAGTCCGGGATCAGCCCATCGGACTCGCCCCGAAAATAATAGAAGGAATCGATCAGCTCCGAGACGGTCTCTTCATATTCTTCTTGCCTTACGTAGGGCGAATCGCAGAACGCCTCGATCAATTCCCGCAGGATGCCGCGCCCGAACTCCACGCGGCCCGTATTTTTCAGCGCCTCGAAACGCCTGTCCGCGACCCGCGCGATCTGCCCCGGACTCAGCGTCAGCCCAAATCGCTCCGTCAGTTCGTTGGCTTTCATCAGTTCCAACACCGTTTGCGTGCGCATCAGCTCCCAGGGAGCCAGCCCCAAATCCGCCATGCCCATCCCTCCCGTCCTGTCTGTTCGTCCATTATAGCCGGAGCGACGGACGGTTCAAGCCTTGACTTTTTCCCTGTTTTGTGGTATGATATAAGTATCAAATCGGGCGCTTTTCCGAAGTTTAACGGAGAAGCGCCTTTATGGTGTAATACTAATTCCAAATATAAATGCTTCGCCACAGGGGATCTTTTCGTGCAAGGCGGTGTCGCCTTCCGCTCAACGTAGCGCTGCATTTCACGCCGAAGGCGTATCCCGAAGGGTCGCCTCGCTCCGGCTCCTTGCCCTGCATCGAAAATCTCTCCCTGCTTTGGATGCATTTATATTCTCCATTAGTATAAAAGCCCCGAGGGATTTCCCACATATCAGGAAAAGCTCGCGCGCGCTTATGCCCCAAGCGTGCGCCCTTTCTTGCGCCGGGGTAGACCAGGTGTTATAATCATTCCATTATGAATTTCCATGCGCCTACAACGGATGTATGCGTTAAAGGGAGAACGGAAACGATGGACAAACAGCGGGTGAAAGAGCGTCTGCGGGAGGCCGGGCTTACCTTTTTTCTCGGCCCGAGGGAATGCGAATTTCTGACGGAGCACATGCCCTGCGGCGAAATGATCCTGAGCCATTCGCCCCGGACGCATGTGGAGTCGGCAGAGAGCGATTCCAAGCAACTGTGGCTTCTGGGCGACTACGTGGATTCTCACGCCGAGTACGCGCCCGGCGGGGTCGCCCAGGCCATCCTCGCAGCCTCCCGGGATATCGCAAGCCTTCTTGCCAACTGCGAACGGCTGGCGGGCAAGTTTGTCGCCATCGCGTGCTTCTCAGGCGCGTTTTACCTGTTCCATGACGCATTTGGCCTGTTCCCCGTGCATTACAGCTTCCTGGAGGGCGAAGCGCCCCGCGCGTCCTCGCTGGAATACCTGCTGGCGCAGGAGCTGAACCTGCCCCTGTCGCGAGAGGCGCAGCGTATCCTCCGCCAGGCAGAGCCCGGCATGCCGCTGCCCAACGACCTGGACCGGTACGAGGGCGTCAGATTCCTGCTGGCCAACCATATGCTAAACCTTTCCCGGCGCGGCTGCGAGCGCTTTTTTCCGGCAAAACGAAAGTTTTCCGCCACGGCCGCCGAGGCGGCCGTGGCGACTGTCCGGCTGTGCGGCAACGTCATCCGGCAGTACGGCGCGCAAAATGCCTTCCTCTGCCCGCTGACCGGCGGGTGGGACAGCCGCCTGGTATTGTCGCTGCTGCTGAACAACCACGCGGACGTCACCTGCTACACCACGATCAAGGCCCACTTCACCGAAAAGGACGGAGACGTCTGGGTGCCCAGGGAGATCACCAAACGGCGAGGCATCCCCTATTCGGGCCTCCAGGACACGCCCCCCACCGAGGAGACGCTGGACTTCGTGGAGGAGCTGTTCGGCCACCGGCGCTACGCCCAGATCCAGTCCACCCAGTTTAAGAACTGGGGGCCGGATCTCCTGCGGGTCGGGGGCGACATCATCGACCAAATCGGAAAAAGCGCCATCGGGAGCTATCTTCCGGGCTTTCTGGCGGTGCCCAGCTTCTTTTTGTGCAAATCCCACCTGTACTCCCTGGCCGCGTGGCGGCACACCGCCCGGTGGTGCCGCCGGGCGGACGTGTCCGGCAGCAGCCTGACCAAGTACGAGCTCTACGCCTGGGAACAGCGCGCCGGGCGATGGGTGGCGCTGACCGGCAGTGTTCTGGCCGTGCTGGGCGTACGGGAGATCAACCTGTTCAACTGCAGGGAGCTGATGAACACCTGGGTGGGGGTCCCCCGCAAGGAGCGGATCCACGACCAGATTCACCGGGAGATCTTCAAGATCACTGCGCCGGACCTGATGGACATCCCCTTCAACCCGGGCATCCACACAAACCGGATCAAGCAGATCCCGCCGCTGTTCTGGGCGGGCACGTACACCAAGTACCTGCGCATGATGGCCAAATTCCGGCTTCGCGGCGCGGCCCGCAAAGAAACCGCGCCGTAACCGGCTTTGCGCCGGACAAATGTCCGCGTAAATGTGAAGGTTTCCCGCCGGGGGATTGCAAACGTCCGGATCCGCCGTTATAATAGAAATTGTTACCCCACCGAACAATTATACCTTCAAGGAGGAGAAAACCAGATGAAAAAGACCCTTGCCTTTGCGCTGGCGCTTCTCATGGTCCTGTCGCTGGGCGCCGTCACCCCCGCGATGGCCGACAAAGCCAACGACACGCTGATCTACGGCATCGAGGGCGATCCGGGCAACGACATCAACACCATCTCCACCTCGGGCCGCTTTGACCTGATGACCGAGCGCATGCTCTACTCCAACCTCTACAACTACTACGGACCGGACGACATCACCTACAACCTGGCCCAGAGCGTCGAAGCGTCCGAGGACAAGATGACCTACACCGTCAAGCTGAAGGACGGCGTCAAGTGGTCCGACGGCGAAGCCTTCACCGCCGACGACGTGGTGTTCACCTACTCAAAGATCATTGAGTTCGACTACGCCAACGGCCACGACGCCTTTGTGTACGACGGCAAGCCCGTCGAAGTCACCAAGGTGGACGACCTGACCGTCACCTTCAAGCTGCCGGTGATGGCGGCGAACTTCATGGAGGCGCTGAGCGCCGAGCACTACATCATGCCCAAGCACATCTACGACGGTGACGCGACGCTGGACAACAACCCGAAGAACCAGACGCCCGTGGGCACCGGCCCCTACACCCTGGAGGAGTACAAGGCGGGCCAGTACGTGAAGTTCAAGGCCAACCCGAACTACTTCGGCGGCGCGCCCAAGATCGGCACCGTGATCTTCCAGATCGTCTCCGACATGTCTTCGGCGGCGATGGCGCTCAAAAAGGGCGAAATCAACATGCTGGTGATCCCCAACTCCACCGCGGCGGACTATGAGGGCACCAACGTGACCATCAACGCCTACCCCGAGGACCGCGTTGGCTACCTGTCCTTCAACATGGGCTCGCCGCGTGTGGCCGACATCAACCTGCGCAAGGCCTGCCTGTTCACCCTCAGCCGCGAGG
>JAEVZE010000110.1 GCA_023392395.1 Bacillota bacterium | reverse complement strand
CGCCCAAAGGCTGGAATTGGAGGCCCGGTTGGACGCGCTGCAGGCGCAGATCGACCCGCATTTCCTCTACAACACGCTGAACGTGATCATGAACCGGGCGCTGCAGATTGGCGACGAGGAGATTCTGACCATCTGCGAGGGCATCGCCGACATGCTGCGCTACTCCACTTCCACCGAAAAGCGGCTGGCGACGCTGGGCGAGGAGAAGGCGCACCTGAACACGTACTTGGCGCTGATGCACAAGCGCTTCCGCCACCGGCTTTCCTACGCCATCGAAATTCCGGACGATATGCTCCGCCTCCGGTTGCCCAAGATGACGCTGCAACCGCTGGCCGAGAACGCCATTCAGCACGGCTTCGCGCACAAAGGCGGGCAGATGCGGGTGAGCGTGCGCGCATGGCTGGACGGCGAATACTGGCGCGTCGAAGTGGCGGATAACGGGGAGGGGTTTGGCGAGGAAGTCATGCGGGACCTGCAGGAGAAGCTGGCGGCGGTGCGCGCGGGCTCCTTCCGCCCCGGTGCGGAGGGGCTGTCCATCGGCGGCATGGGGCTGATCAATACCTATGCCCGGCTGCACTTCCACTTCGGACCCGCCTGTAAGATGACCATTTGCAATGAAGAATCGGGCGCCCGGGTGGAGATCCGCGCGCCTTTGAGAGAGGAAGAGCGCGCTTGATACGCATCCTTCTGGTGGAGGACGAACCGGCGTCAGCGGACTACCTGGCGTCGGTCATTCGGCGGGAGTTGCCCGAGATAGAGCTGGCAGGCGCCTGTGAGAACGGCGAGGAAGCGCTGGCGCTGATGCGCAAAAGCCGCGTGGACATCGTCGTTACGGACATTGCGATGCCGGTGATGGACGGACTCCAGCTGGCCGAAGCGGTTCGCGCCGCATGGCCGCTGATCCCGGTGGTCATCGTCAGCGGGTACGAGCGGTTCGAATACGCCAAGACCGCGCTGCGCTTCGGCGTGTCGGACTATCTTCTGAAGCCTGTAAAACCGTCGGAGTTGCGCGACTGCCTGACGCAACTTTCGCTCAAGCTGGAATTCTCCCAAAAGGCGCGGGAGGCGTTGGGCGCAGCGGCGCTGACCCGGGACGAGGAGGCGGCGCTGGACAGCGAGGTGGGCCGCGCGGTCAAGGATGCACCAGGCCCGGTGGAGTTGCGCGCCCGGCTCGACCGGCTGATCGAGGAGTATTCCGTTCGCGCCCGTGCTGGGGAGTGCGACCACGCCCGGGCAGACTTTGAGGCGCTGACCGGCTACATCGGCCGGAAGCTGGGCGAAAAGCTGACGCTGGAGGGTGTGTGCCGGGCGTTGGGCATGTCGCAGACCAGTGTCAGCCGCCTGTTCCGCACCTACGCCCGCTGCTCCTTCGTGGAGTATCTGACGAACCTGCGCGTCGAGCGCGCGAAGGCGCTCATCGCGCGGGAGCCGTCCCGTCGCATGAAGGAAGTCGCCTGCGAGGCCGGATTTCCCGACCCGCTGTACTTCAGCCGCGTTTTTCGCGCCGAAACCGGCTTGACGCCCACTGAATTTGCCAAAAGCTGCCAGGCTAACGAAGAAACGGTTAAGCCCGATTGATTTGTCCATACCCCTGGCTGGATTCTCCATCGACACGACCATCGAATGCGTGTTATGATCACATTACATACTATATGGAAAGGTGGTTTATCGAGTGAAAAAACTGTCCATTCTGCTGCTGGCTCTGATCCTGATTGTTGCGTCCATGAGCATCCCCGCGTCCGCAGAGGGCACGACGCTGACGCTCCTGATCGACAACACCTCGCCCACGGCCGGTATCGAAGCGGTCGCCGCCCTGGCGAAAGAGAAGCTGGGCATTGGTCTTGAGATCGAAGTCCGTCCCGGCGGCGCCGAGGGCGAGAACGTCGTCCGGACGCGCCTGGCCGCCGGCGAGATGGCCGACCTGTGCTACTTCAACTCCGGCTCGCTCCTGTCCTCCCTGAACCCGGCCCAGAATTTCGTGGACCTGACCAGCATGCCCTATATGTCCACGTTCTCCGATTCCTACAAGGTGACCGTCACCGTGGACGGCAAGATCTACGGCGTGCCCTCCGGTTCGTCGTTTGTCGGCGCGTGGCTGTACAACAAGGCCGTCTACAAGGAACTGGGCCTTGAAGTGCCCCACACCTGGGCGGATCTGATGGCCAACTGTGAGAAGATCAAGGCCGCCGGCAAGACCGCCGTCATCGCCTCCTTCGGCGACGACTGGTCCAGCCAGCTGATCCTGTTGGCCGACTTCTACAACGTGCAGAAGGAGAACCCGAACTTCGCGGCGGACTTCAACAACAACAAAGCCAAGTACGCCACCGACCCGGCCGCCTTCAAGGCCTTTAAGAAGATGGCGGAAGTCTTCCAGAAGGGTTACATGAACTCCGACTACAACACCAACACCTATGACTACGCGCTTCAGATGCTGGTCAATGGCGACGGCGTGCACTATCCGATGCTGACCAACGCCATCACCAACGTTGAGAAGAACTTTGGCCGCGAAGCCGCCGACAACATCGGCGTGTTCGGCCAGCCCGGCGATAACGCGGACGACCATGGTCTGACCGTCTGGCTGCCCAACTCCATCTACGTGTACAAGAACGGCGCCAACGTTGATGCGGCGCTCAAGTGGGTTGAGTTCTTCGTGTCGCCCGAAGGCCTGAACGCCTACGCCGCCGCCACCTCGGCGGAAGGCCCCTACGTGGTGTCCGGCGTCCAGATGCCCGATACCGCCTACCAGGGCGTGCTCGAAATGATGCCCTACTTTGAAGCGGGCAAGACCGCCCCGGCCCTCGAGTTCATCACCTCCGTCAAAGGCCCCAACTCGCCGCAGATCTGCATCGAGTGCATGGGCGGCCTGCGTACCCCCGAGGAATGCGCGGCCGAGTATGACGCCGATGTCGAGAAGCAGGCCAAGCAGCTGGGCCTGGCGGGCTGGTAATCGCGCAGGTAGACCTGCGCGGCAAAGGAAATCTGCCCTGCAGCTTTCCTTCGCCATGGGACAGGCCGGTTTCCTAAAACGCTGCGGCGTTTTCGGGCGAAAACCGGATCGGGTACGCTTTCCCCGAAGCTATGGGCTTCTGGGGAAAGCCAAATCCGCCGTATATGCAGCCGGATTTGATCGAAGATCAGAGAGGGCTTCGGCCCTCTCTGATCACTCACCCGGGGCAGCCCAACCGAACAAATGACATGAAGCCGGTTTCCTAAAGGGGTTCTGCCGCTTTCAATCACATTCCCAAGCGCCGGCGTGACCGGCGCGCTTGCTACGGAGGTGTAGGCCTTGCCCAAAGCACTCAGGCGCATGTACTCCGGCTGGTTTCTGGTACCTGCCGGCATAATATTCTTTGTGTTGTTCCTGCTGCCCACGCTCATGTCCTTTTCCTTCAGCATGACCACGTGGACGCTGACCGAGTGGACGTTCACCGGGTTTGACAACCTCAACATGTTTTTCAAGGAAATTTCGCTGCGTATCGGCTTCAAAAATACGCTGATCTATGCATCGCTTACCTGCGGCATCAAAGTGGTGCTGGGGCTGATCTTTGGCGCAGTTTTGAGTTCGACTTTCCTTCGCAGCCGCAACGCGCTGCGCTCGATCCTGTTTTTTCCCAACCTGATCTCCACGCTGGCGGTGGGCATCACGTTCCGCTCGTTGATGCACCCGACCCGAGGCCTGATCAATACCGCACTGGCCGCCATCGGTGTCGCCGGGCCGGACTGGCTGGGCAGCGTCAACCTGGCGCTGTATTCGGTAATCCTGGTGGACGTGTGGAAGGGTGTGGGCATCGCGACGGTAATCTACATCGCGGGCATTCTGTCCATCCCCGAGCAGTACTATGAGGCGATCTCTATCGACGGCGGCAGCACCTGGGACAAATTCCTGCACATCACGCTGCCCCTGTGCCGCCCGGCGATGAACTCGGTCGTCATTTTGGCGTTCATCGGCGGCCTGCGCACCTTTGACCTCATCTGGGTGACCACGAAGGGCGGCCCGGGCTTCGCCACAGACCTTCTGGCATCGATCATCTACAAACAATACTCCGCCGGATACTATGGCCTGGCCACATTGGGCAATGTTTTGATGTTCGTCCTGATCTCGCTCCTGGCGTTCCCGCTGTACTACTTCATCACGCGGCGGGAGGTGGACCTGTGAGCGCGAAAACAAACGCAAAACGGCGCTCTGGCTCGAAGCGCTTTTTGGCCGACGCGCTGGCCATCCTGCTTGCTGCCGCCGTCTACTGTGTGCCGTTCTATTTTGTGCTCCTGAACTCCTTCAAGACGCGGCAGGAGGCGTCGCTGATGAACATTCAGTGGCCCGGCGCCTTCTCCATCGCCGCCAACTACAAAAAGGTGCTGGACACCAACAACGGCATCGTGATTCGCGCGTTCGGCAACTCCATCGCGATCACGCTGTTCTCGATCCTCCTGATGGTCGCCGTCTGCTCGATGGCGGGGTACATATTGCAGCGCAAGCGAGACAAGATCGGCATCGTGGCCAACTTCATCGTGCTCACAGGCTTGATGATCCCGCCCGCGATCGTGCCGACCATCTGGGTCATGCAGACGATCGGCATCTACAAGTCTATTGGCGGCATGGTGCTGATCGAGGTGGCGCTCAACCTGTCGTTCGCGTGTATCCTGTATCGCGGCTTCATGGCGTCCATTCCGAGGGAACTGGACGAGGCCGCGGTCATAGACGGCTGCGGGCCGCTGCGAATGTTCTGGCAGGTCATCCTGCCGCTCCTTCAGCCGGTCACCGCGACGGTGATCGTGCTTTCGGCGGTCAACATCTTCAACGACTTCGTGAACCCGCTGTACTTCCTGCCGGGCACCAAGAACGCCACTGTACAGCAGACGCTGTACAACTTCAACGGCCAGTATGGCAGCGACTGGAACCTCTTGTTCGCGGACGTCATGCTGATCACCATCCCGCCGCTGGTTCTGTTCATCTTCTTCAACAAGAAGATTGTCTCCGGCATGGTGGCCGGAGCGATCAAGGCATGACCGCCCGCGAGCGGTTCCGTCGTGCGCTTGCCTTTCAGCGCGCCGACCGGCTGCCCATGATCGAGTGGGCGATGTGGTGGGACAAGACGGTGGAGCGGTGGCTTTCCGAAGGGCTTGAAATCCCCGAGGAAGCGCCGTATACTCTGTGTGACCAGATCAAGCGGGTGTTGGGGCTGGATTTGGACATGCAGTTCTGGATGGATCCCATCCCGGACAGCGCACCCAAACCCGCCCGGCATGGCGCGCCGCTGGTGGAGTCGATGGGTGAGTACGAGGCGCTGAAGCCTCTGCTCTATCCAAAGGCGCCCTTTGACCGCGCGCGGCTGGAGGCAGCAGCGGAAAGGCAGAAGGCAGGCGAGGCGATCCTGTGGACAACGGTGGTGGGCCCGTTCTGGGGGCCAAGGTCGCTGTTGGGCATCGAAAACCACCTGTACGCCTTCTACGACGAGCCGGAGCTGATGGACCGGATCAACGCGGACCTTGCGGACTACAACCTGCGCGCGATGGACGACTTCTGCCGTTATGCGGTGCCGGATTTCATGACCGTTGCCGAGGACATGAGCTACAACCACGGGCCAATGCTATCCGGCGCGCTGTTTGAAAGGTTCCTGGCCCCCTTCTACCGCCGCATGCTGCCCGAGTGGAAGGCGCGGGGCATCCGCGTATTCTGCGATTCTGACGGCGATGTGACGGAGTTGCTCCCGTGGCTTGCGGCCGCCGGCTTCGAGGGCATCCTGCCGCTTGAGCGCCAGGCGGGCGTGGACGTGGCAAAGCTTCGGGAAGCGCACCCGGACTTTCTGTTCCTGGGCCACTTTGACAAGACCGTGATGAAGTTGGGCGAGGGCGCGATGCGGCAGGAGTTCGAACGGTTGCTGCCCGTCATGCGAAAGGGCGGATTTCTCGCATCAGTGGACCATCAGACGCCGCCGGACGTTTCCCTCGAAACCTACCGGACATACCTGAGACTGTACCGCGAATACGCGGAAAAAGGAGAAGACTCATGAAGATTTCCAAGCTGCGCTGCGACTACATGGAAAACCCGGTCGGCTTCGACCTTGACCGCCCGTCGCTTTCCTGGCTGACCGAAGCGATGGGTACGGGCAAGCGTCAGAGCGCCTATCAGCTGCAGGTGTGCCTGTCGCCAGAGTTCCCATCGCCGCTGTTCGATAGTGGCAAGGTCTTGTCCGATCAGAGCGTCGGCGTTCGGCTGGAAGTGAAGCTTGCGCCCTCAACGCGCTACTTCTGGCGCGTCAAGGTGTGGGACGAGCAAAACGCGGAGAGCCCTTGGAGCGAAGCCGCCTTCTTTGAAACCGCCCGGTACGGAGCAAGCTGGAAAGGCGAATGGATCGGCATGGCGGGGGACGGCTTTCCGCAGCTGCGCCGCGCGTTTGAAATCAAAAAGCCTATCCGCCGCGCCCGCGCCTACGCCTGCGGCGTCGGCGTGTATTGCCTGTTTCTGAACGGCCAAAGGGTTGGCGAGGACGTGCTGGCCCCGTTCATCAACGCCTACGATCAGTGGCTGCAGTATGAAACCTACGACATCACCGGCATGCTGTCTCAGGGCGAAAACGCGCTGGGCGCGTTCCTGGGCAACGGTTACTACAAGGGCCGCGTCAACTGGCCGGGCATCCCCACCCGCACGCATCTCTATGGTGACAAGATGGGCTTCATCTGCGAAGTGGTCGTGGAATACGAGGACGGCACGACGGACGTCGTCGTCACCGATGAAAGCTGGAAGGTCTCCGAGAGCCCGTTCCTGCGCAGCGAGATCTACGACGGCGAGTACTATGACGCCCGCCGCGTGCAGGACGGCTGGAACGCGCCCGGATTCGACGATTCCGCCTGGGTCAGTGTCGTCAAGATCGCGCCGCCCAAGGGAAAGCTGGAAGCCCGGCACAGCGTGCCGCTGAAGGTGATGGAGGCGCGCGCCTGTGAAAAGGTGATCGTGACGCCCATCGGAGAGACGGTGCTGGACTTTGGCCAGAACATGTCCGGCTGGGTGCGCTTCAAAACCAGCGCGCCAGCGGGCACCGAGATCCTCTTGCAGGCGGGAGAGTTTCTGGACAAGCACGGCAACTTCTACCGCGACAACATGCGCACCGCACTGGCCGAAGAGCGCTACATCTGCCGGGGCGGCGGTGAGGAATACACGCCCTTCATGACCTTCCTGGGCTTCCGCTACATCCGGGTGACCGGCTGGGCGGGTGAAGTGAATCCGGCGGACTTCACCGCCGAGGTCGTCCACTCCCAGATGGAGCGCACCGGCTGGTTTGAGTGCTCGAATGAAAAAGTTAACCGTCTGTTCCTGAACGCGCTGTGGGGCCAGAAGGGCAACTTCGTCGACGTGCCCACCGACTGCCCGCAGCGCGACGAGCGCATGGGCTGGACCGGCGATGCGCAGGTGTTCTGCGCCACCGCCTGCATGAACATGGAGTCCGACGCGTTCTACCGCAAGTACCTCTACGACCTCAAAAAGGAGCAGTCCAAGCACGGCTATGTTCCAGTCGTGATCCCGTTCTTCATCTATGGCTCCGGGAAATGGGATTTTCCGACGGCCGCTTGGGGCGACGTGGCCACCATCATCCCCTGGGACCTGTACCTGTACTACGGCGACAAAGCGACGCTGGAAAACCAGTTTGACAGCATGAAGGCCTGGGTGGACTACATGACCGCTCAGGACACCGAAGGCGTGGACCGCTACTACGGGTTCCACCTGGGCGACTGGCTGGCCCAGGATACCGCCGACCCGTTCAACCTGTTCGGCGCGACGCCGACGGACCTGATCGCAACCGCCTACTACGCCTATTCGGCGAATCTGGTCGTCAAGGCAGCCCGCGTGCTGGGCAAGACCGAGGAAGCCGAAAAGTACGAAGCGCTCTACAACCGCGTCCGCACCGCCTTCCGCAAGGAATACATGACACCGAATGGCCGGGTGCTGTCCGAAACCCAGACCGCGCAGGTGGTTGCGCTGTACTTCGGCCTGTGCGACGAATCCGAGCGCCCGCTGATCTCCAAGCACCTGGCCGAGCGCATCCGCGCGGACAAGAACCTGCTGACCACCGGGTTTGTCGGCACGCCCTACCTGTGCCCGGCGCTCAGCGAAAACGGACTGAACGAATACGCCTATTCGCTGCTTCTGTCCACCGGCCGCCCCAGCTGGCTGTACGCGGTGGATCGCGGCGCGACCACCATCTGGGAGCGCTGGAACGGCATCGACGAGAACGGCGACTTCGGCCCGGTCAGCATGAACTCGTTCAACCACTACGCCTACGGCTCCATCGCCGAGTGGATGTACCGGTACGTGGCGGGCATCAACCCCGTGGAGGGCGCCCCGGGCTTCAAAAAGGCGCGCATCGCGCCGCTGCCGAACGATCAGCTGGGATACGCCCGCGCATCCGTCCGCACCCCCTACGGTATGCTGACCTCTGGCTGGAAGTACGAGGACGGCCTCCTCACCGTCGAGGTGGAAGTGCCCTTCAACGCGGAAGCCGAGATCATCCTGCCCTATGCGGATGGCGCGGCCATCACCGAAAACGGCGCACCGGTACAGGGAACCACGTTCGCCCGCGGCAGCGGCGTCTGGAAGTACGCCTACAAGCCCCAAGGCGGCTTGATCTCCCGCAGAATCGCCGAGGACGTGCTGCCGCCGTTCTGATCCTGAAAACATGAAATGCGCCCTGTCGCCAGTCTCAGGACTGGCGACAGGGATTTTTTTGCGCTTTGGACCACGGAGACCGATGTGGAATGGCCTGTGTTAAATAATGGATATTGTGTGAGCATCCGAGGGCTTTTGGAAAAGTATATATCAGCAAAATGTCTTGTCAAAAACCATGGATTGACATGGAAAGCGCAACCGTGCGGCGTGAGGCACACTCTGCCAAATGGAGGAAACACCGGATAAAAAGAGACGAATGGGAGGAGGGATGGGCGCATGAAACGAATGGCGATGGTTTGCGCGCTTGTGGTTTTGGCTTTGCTGCTGGCGATGCCAATGGCTGGCGCTGATGTGGACACAGGCATGGAAGGGCTGTGGACAGCACCCACCGGAGGGGGACAGTTGACGCTGCTGTTGGGAAGCGGCGGCACGTTCATTTCTATTTTTGAGGCGGATGAGACTTACCGGCAGGCCGGCATATTTTCCGTCGATATCGACAACATGTACCTGACGATGAGCGACGGTTCCTCGTCCACGCTCGCGTATGGATTTGCGGAGGGGACGCTCACCCTGTCCGGCGAGGGCTTGGATGCGGAGCTCCAGCGGAGCGATTTCACCTTCAAGGACGACTTTACGGGCGTATGGGTTGTGGACACTTCAGATGGTGCCGGACCCGGGCTGGTCGCAATGGACGGGAACGGCGGTTTTGCCTCCGTGGATGCGGAAACCGGCGAGGCCGCAAAGGGCATCTATCTGCCGGATCATGGCGACCTCCTGGTTGCCTACCAGGACGGCACCTCGATGCAGGTAGGGTATCAACTGGATGCCTCGAACGGTCGGTTAACCTTGACAGACCCCGATAATGGCTCAAGCGTGTCACTGAACCGGTTTGTGTCCCCGGCGACCGAGTAATCCGCCCGTTCAGGCACCAGAAAATATATGCATAAGCCCAACGTTCGCGGCAGGCTCAGGGCATACAAAACCGCTCGGCGGCGTTTTGGCCGCCGGGCGGTTCGAGATTAGAGGTTCAGGTGATCTTGATGCCGTATACGCGGTTCCCGATGGCTTTGACGATCAGCCGCCTGCCGCCCGCCTTGTAGGTGTAGAGGTTCCCCTTTTTCGTATAGGACTTGCCGTACAAGCTGACCACCTTTGATCCTGAATTGCCCACCCGGAGCCCGCTGTTTGTGGGGACAGCCTTTCCGACCATCAGGATGGAGACGATCTTCTCCTTCTTATACTTGGTGCTGTACAGCGTCGAAACCTTGATTCCCTTTCCCTTGAAGGTATAGCTGTAGGAAATGATCGAGCCGTTGGTTTCAACCAGCTTGCGCGAGTATTTGCCCAGCTTGGACTTCCACTTGGTGGACGTCTGCCCGACGCGGTACACCGCGCCGCCGTATTTGATGCCGGCTTTCGCCTTCGAAAAGGACGCCGCGCCCGCCGGAATGTTGGCGATGAGGCACACCATGATCATGATCCCCGCGAGCAGTTTCCGCTTCATACGTATGCCCTCCCTGTTTCTTAACAATATCATATATGCGATTTGGATTGCTGTCAAGCCCTTCCTGCGCGGCGATGCATGCAGTGCATAAAAGAGCGGATACTCAAATTCCAAACCAAGCGCTTAATTGCCGGTATTGACAGCCACAGGCCGGATTATCATAATATTCTTGAACAATGGACGCGCCTGCGCTGACTGTTTTTTGAAGGTTTAACCAGGATGCCGTGCAAAGTTCAGACCAATGCGCTATAATCATGGAAACACATGGGAGAGCCTCGAACGATTTTACACAGACTATACAGTGTTATGCAGGGAAAGTCTTGACAAATCGGCCTAAAGGTGTATAATATACAGCAATTAACGAATATTTATGCAAATGGAGCGTGAACATTGTGAAGCAGTACAAGAAGATCGTACTGGCCTATTCCGGAGGACTGGACACCTCGGTCATCATCCCGTGGCTCAAGGAGAACTATGCGGGCTGCGAAGTCATCGCGGTGGCGGCCAACGTGGGGCAGGCGGATGAATTGGAGGGCCTGAACGAGAAGGCTCTGAAGACCGGCGCGTCCAAACTGTACGTCGAAGACCTCGAGCAGGAGTTCGTCAACGACTACATCTTCCCGACGCTGAAGGCAGGCGCCAAGTACGAGGAGAAGTACCTGCTGGGCACCTCGTTTGCGCGGCCCATCATCGCCAAAAGGATCACCGAGATCGCGCTCAAGGAAGGCGCGGACGCCATCGCCCACGGCTGCACCGGCAAGGGCAACGACCAGGTACGCTTTGAGCTGACCATCAAGGCTTTCGCGCCCACCATGCCCGTCATCGCGCCCTGGCGCATATGGGAGCTCAAGGGCCGCGAGGATGAGATCGCCTACGCCGAGGCGCGCAACATTCCGCTCAAGATCAACCGAGAAACCAACTATTCCAAGGACAAGAATCTCTGGCACCTGTCCCACGAGGGCCTGGAGCTGGAGAATCCGGCCAACGAGCCCAAGTATAAGGGCAACATGGAGATGGGCGTCACCCCCGAGGAAGCGCCCGATCAGGCCGAATACGTGACCATCGACTTTGAAAAGGGCGTTCCGGTTGCCGTCAACGGCGAAAAGATGGACGGCCCGGCGCTGATCAAGGAGCTCAACAAAATCGGCGGCAAGCACGGCGTGGGCATTCTGGACATGGTCGAGAACCGGCTCGTGGGCATGAAGAGCCGCGGCGTCTACGAGACCCCCGGCGGATCCATCCTCTATGAAGCCCACGAGAAGCTGGAGCAGCTTTGCCTGGACAAAATGACGCTGCACTACAAGCAGCGCATGGCGCTGGAATTTGCCGATCTGGTGTACAACGGCCAGTGGTTTACGCCGCTTAGGCAGGCGCTCTCCGCCTTCGTGGACGAGACCCAGAAGACCGTGACCGGCACCGTGAAGCTGAAGCTGTTCAAGGGCAACATCATCTCCGCAGGCGCCACCAGTCCGTACTCGCTCTACGACGAGGAGATCGTCACCTTCGGCGAGGACGCGGTGTACGACCAGAAGGACAGCGCCGGATTCATCACGCTGTTCGGTCTTCCGATCAAGATTCAGGCCATGCTGAACGAAAAGCACAAATAACACACATTCCATCGGCCCGGCGCACGCCGGGCCGAATGAAAAATGGGGGACTGGGCATGAAGCTGTGGGCGGGCAGGCTTTCCGGCGAGGTGGACGAACGGCTGAACAAGCTGAACGCATCCATCGGATTTGATCAGCGATTGTACCGGGAGGACATCGAGGGCTCCATTGCCCACACGACGATGCTGGGCCATGCGGGAATCCTGGCCGCCGGGGAAGCCGCCGCCATCGTGGAAGGGCTCAAGGGCATCCTCTCCGAGATTGAGGCGGGGACGCTGGCCATCGATCAGACGGCCGAGGATATCCACACCTTCGTCGAGGGCGAACTGACCGCGCGCATCGGCGACGCGGGCAAGAAGCTGCACACCGCCAGGAGCCGCAACGACCAGGTGGCGCTGGACCTGCGGCTGCACCTGGCCAAGGAGATCGAAAAGCTCAAATCGGGCGCAAAGGCGCTAATCTGGGCCATCGTGGAGGTTGCGGAAGGGCATCTCGAAACGGTTATGCCCGGCTATACCCACCTGCAGCGGGCGCAGCCTGTTACGCTGGCCCATTACCTGATGGCCTACGCCTCGATGCTGCTTCGGGATATCGACCGCTTGACTGACTGCGCAAAGCGCACGCGGATTTCGCCGCTGGGCGCGGGGGCGCTGGCCGGCACCACATACCCCATCGACCGGCAGGATGTGGCGGCGCAGCTGGGCTTTTCCGGCATCACCTTAAACAGCATGGACTCGGTGTCCGACCGGGACTTCGCGCTGGAGCTGCTCTCAGACCTTTCGATCCTGATGATGCACCTGTCCCGCTTCGCGGAGGAATTTGCGCTCTGGTGTTCCTGGGAGTACCGCTTCGCGACGCTGGGCGATCAGTTCTCCACCGGCTCCTCCATCATGCCGCAGAAGAAGAACCCTGACATCGCGGAACTGGTTCGCGGCAAGACAGGCCGGGTCTACGGCGACCTGATGGCTCTCCTTACCACCATGAAGGCGCTGCCGCTGGCTTACAACAAGGACATGCAGGAGGACAAGGAAGCGGTTTTTGACGCGGTGGACACGGCGGGGTTGTGCCTGGAAGTGTTCGCGCCGATGCTGAAGAGCGCCACCTTCCACGCGGACGCGATGCGCGCCGCCGCCGCAAAGGGCTTCCTCAACGCCACCGACTGCGCGGACTACCTGGCCAAGAAGGGCGTGCCCTTCCGGGACGCCTACAACGTGACCGGGAAGCTCGTCCGGGACTGTATCGTCAAGGGTGTGACGCTGGAGACGCTGCCGCTTGAGGACTACAAGCTGGCGCACCCGGCGTTTGAAAGCGACGTGTACGCGGCCATCGATCTGATCCGTTGCGTGCGCTTGCGATCGGTGGACGGCGGGCCCGCGCCGGAGGCCGTCCTGCGGCAGATTGGCATCGTGAAGGAGCTTCTGGAAGATGCATAAGGTATTCATCGACGGCCAGGAGGGCACCACGGGCCTTCAGTTGGCGGAGCGGCTTTCCGGGCGGGACGATGTCGAGATCATCAAGATCGACGAAAGCCTGCGCAAGGACGAAGCCGAGCGGGGCAGGCTGATGAACCAGGCCGATCTGGTCTTCCTGTGCCTGCCGGACGCCGCCGCCATCGAAGCGGTGAGGCTGATCACAAACGACCGCACCCGCGTGATCGACGCCTCCACCGCGCACCGGGTCGCGCCTGGCTGGGCCTATGGCTTTCCAGAACTGTCCCCGGCGCACCGCGCGGCGGTCGCCGAAGGCAAGCGCATCGCCAACCCCGGCTGCTACGCCACCGGCTTTCTCGCCATCGTCTACCCAATGGTGAAGCTGGGGCTGATCGATCCCGCGGCGCTTCTCACCTGCCACGCGGTCAGCGGCTACAGCGGTGCGGGCAAGAAGGGAATCTCCCAGTACGAGAATCCGGACAGGGCGCGGGAGTTTGACAGCCCCCGGCTGTACGCGCTGAACTTGAACCACAAGCACCTGCCCGAAATGCAGAAGGTGGCCGGGCTCGAAAATGCGCCGCTGTTCAACCCGCAGGTCTGCGACTATTACCAGGG
>JAEVZE010000077.1 GCA_023392395.1 Bacillota bacterium | reverse complement strand
GCGGGCTGCGGCATCCTGTCCCAGCACTGCGACACCACGGGCCCCGTGGTCGCCTGCGAGGAAAAGGGCCTGTTCGCGGTGGGCTACAACGCGGACGTGTCCTCCGTCGCCCCCAAGGCCTACCTGACCGCCCCCATCTGGAACTGGGGCGTCTACCTGACCGACGCGGTCCAGAAGGTCATCGACGGCACCTGGACGCCTGAGAACTCGCTGATGGGCCTCAAGGAAGGCATCTGCGACATCGCGCCGCTGACCGCCAACTGCGCAGCCGGCACCCAGGAAGCCATCGACGCCGCCAAGGCGAAGATCCTGGACGGCTCGCTGAACGTCTTTGCCGGCCCCATCAAGGACAACACCGGCGCCGAGAAGGTTGCCGCGGGCCAGACGCTGGCCAACGCCGACATCCTGGGCATCACCTGGTTCGTCGACGGCATCACGGTCGGCTAATGCTATGGCGTGAAAACCTCCTTCGGATGTTTTCGCGCGAAGGAATCCTGCGCGGGCCTGAAATTCTCACGAATTTCCGGGCGGCCCACTGACTGAAGGAATTGTTTGAGCCACCAGTGTTCGCACTGGTGGCTCAAACGCGTTTCCG
Source organism: Bacillota bacterium (assembly GCA_023392395.1). Classification (GTDB taxonomy): domain Bacteria; phylum Bacillota; class Clostridia; order Christensenellales; family Aristaeellaceae; genus JAEZHK01. Next base: position 3,659 of record JAEVZE010000077.1, on the reverse strand, counting down.
GCGCATAGGCCGCCGGAAACGAATGAAATAACGGGCGGTTTCTCATTAAGCCAATGGCCTCGAGGCGCGCAGCGAGGCCATTGTGTTTGTCATCATACCTCGTTGGACTTTTCCATCGATTCCGGGCCTGTGCTAGAAATGTCCAACCGTTGTCAACCCTCGTGGCCTCAAATCGTTCCCGGCGACCCGGGCCAGGAATGTCCAACCGTTGGCAACCCCCGTCGCCTTAAATCGTTCCCGGCGACCTGCGCCAGGAATGTCCAACCGTTGGCAACCCCCGTCGCCTTAAATCGTTCCCGACGACCTGCGCGCCGGGAACGTGTTTCCTCCACCAGTTCGCAAACTGGTGGAAGAAACAATCCCGCCAGTCAGGGAGCCGCCCGGAAATCCCGCAGGATTTCAGGCTCCCGCAGTTCCATCCTTTAAGCGTTGAAAAAACCAAAGGGCTTTTCAACGCCCTAGAACAGCATGCCCTCCGTCTTTTCGAACACCGCGCTGGCCGCGCCCAGGAGCGCCGCGTCATTGCCTAGTTTTGCGGCCTCGACGCGCAGGTCCTTGTAGAACGATGGGATGACCAGCTTTTGAAGCTGGTCTCGCACACGGTTTAGGAGGTATTCCCCCTGCTCCGAAACGCCGCCGCCGATCAGCAGTACGTCCGGGTTGAAGGCGTGGGTCAGGGAAGCCATGCCCACCGCAAGGTCGTACACCCATTCGTTCAGCAGCTTCAATGCATTTGGGTCGCCCGCGCGGCAGCTGACGAACAGCCCACGTACGTTGTCCCGTGCCGGGTGACCTTCCGGCAACTCCAAAGTCCTGCGCCGGAGCGCGCCGGTGGAGGCGTACTGCTCCAGACACCCCTTCTGCCCGCAGGTGCAGGGAAACCCGCCGGGGTACAGCACGATGTGGCCGAACTCGCCCGCGCCGCCGCCCGCACCGGTGATGAGTTGTCCCCTCGCGATCGCCGCGCCGCCTACGCCGGTGCCCAGCGCCAGCATCACCAGCATCCGGCAACCCGCGGCCGCGCCCTTCCAGCGCTCACCCAGCGCCGCAGCGTTGACGTCATTCTCCACGTAGCAGGGAAGCCCGGTGCCCTGCCGCACCCGCCGGGCCACCGGCATGCCACTCCAGCCGGGCAGGTTGCCGCCCGCAAACTCAATCGCGCCGTGATCGGCTGAAATCAGCCCCGGCGAGGACACCGCCACCGCCGCAGCGCCATGGTGGTCCGCGGTCAACGCGTGAACCTGATCCAGAATGCGCCCCATCAGCGCCTCGCCGCCCTCCCGCGCGCGGGTTTCAAAACTGCCCGCGCTTTCCAGCGCGCCGTCCTTGGAAACCACTCCATATTTGACCAGCGTTCCGCCCACGTCCAGCGCGATGACCCGGTCCATACCGTTCTCCGCCCTTTCCCCCTCGGATGCCTTTATCTTCAGGCTCCGGATTTTCGTAGTTTCAGGGCGGACCGGCGCCATGCGCCTTCCGCCCTCTAACGGTTGACAATCCTCGTCAAGGCTCTCATCGTTCCCGGCGACCCGTGCGCCAGGGACGTGTCTCCTGGACCAGTTCGCAAACTGGTTCAGGAGACAATACCTTTAGTCAGTGAGCCGCCCGGAAATCCCTCAGAAATTCAGGCTCACGCAGTCATTTCCTTCGCGCCCAAAAGCCGCCAAGCGGATTGCGGGCGCAATGGGCGCGCTCCGCGCCCATTATTGTAAATTGATTATAGCATGACAGGGCCTTGCTTGCCAAGACGGGCGCGATCTGGTATACTAGCGTGGACTATCAATGCGATCGGAGGAGGGTGCGAAATGGCGGAATACGTCGTCGCGGTGGACGCGATGGGCGGTGACAACGCGCCCGGAGAGATCGTCAAGGGCTGTATGATGGCTACGGAGCAGATGAGCGATGTGCGCATTCTGCTGTCCGGCGTACCGAATGTTGTGGAACCGCTTTTAAGCGGCGCAAAGCGCATCGAGTTTTTCCCGACGTCCGAGGTCATCGACCCCCACGAGGCGCCGCTGATCGCGGTGCGCAAAAAGCATGACTCCTCGATGGTGAAAACCGCGCTGCTGGTGAAAGAAGGCAAGGCGCAGGCGATGGTCTCGGCCGGTTCCACCGGCGCGGTTCTGGCCTGCGGCATCCTCCGGATCGGCCGCATCCAGGGCATCGATAGGCCAGCGCTGGCCCCGGTGCTGCCCGGTACGAAAAAGCCGTTCCTCTTGATCGACTGCGGCGCCAACGTGGACTGCCAGCCGGAATACCTGCGGCAGTTCGGCCTGATGGGCAGCGTATACATGGAAAAGGTGCTGGGCGTCTTAAAGCCGCTGGTGTGTCTTGCCAACATCGGCGCGGAGCCGGAGAAGGGCAGCCGCCTGTACAAGGAAGCTCACGAACTCATGAAGGCGCAGGCCGCCTACGAGTTCGGCGGCAACATCGAGGCGCGGGAGATCCCCGCGGGAGACGCGGACGTGGTGGTGGCCGACGGCTTCGACGGGAACCTCCTGCTCAAGTACACCGAGGGCATGGCCATCGCGCTGACCGGCATGCTGAAAACCGAAATGCTCTCGTCCGCCCGTACCAAACTGGGGGCGCTCTTGGTCAAGCCGGCGCTGAAGGCGTTCAAAAAGCGCCTGGATTACGAACAGTACGGCGGCGCGCCGTTATTGGGCGTCGCGGGCGCGGTAATCAAGGCCCACGGCAGTTCCAACGCAACGGCGCTGATGAACGCCGTCCGTCAGGCGCGGCAGATGGTCTCGGGCGACGTCGTCGGGCTCATCGCGCAGGGCGTCGCGCAACTTACTCCAAGCGCCAATTGATTGTATAATTTATCCTTGGGAGGGGAATTCATCATGTACGAAAAAGTTCTGGACCTGATCTCCAGCCAGCTCCCGGTCAAGCGCGAAAACATCACCCGGGAATCCCGGCTTCTGGAGGACCTGGGCGCCGATTCGGCCAACGTGATGATCCTTGTGATGGATTTGGAGCAGGAATTTGACATCGTTGTCGAAGACGACGTGCTGGGCAACATCAAGACGGTGGGCGACATCATTGACTATCTGGAAAAACGCGCCTGAAAGACCCGGGCTGGACGAACTCCAGCAGCGTTTGGGCTACCGCTTCCATGACGAAGCGCTGCTCCAGACCGCGCTTACTCATCCGTCCTACGGCGGCGATTACCACACCGAGCACTACCAGCGCCTGGAGTTTCTGGGCGACGCGGTGCTGGAGCTGGCGGTCAGCCGCTACCTGTATTTGGAGCGCCCGCAACTAGCCGAGGGCCAGTTGTCAAGACTCCGTTCGTCGCTGGTCCGGGAGGAAACGCTGTGCGAAGTCGCCCGCGGGTACGACCTGGGGGCGCTGATTCGTCTCTCGGTGGGCGAGGAGCGCGGCGGCGGCCGGGACAAGCCGTCGATCCTGGCGGACGTGATGGAATCGGTCATCGCGGCGGTGTATCTGGACGGCGGCATGGAAGAGGCGTTCCAGCTTGTCTGGCGGACGCTGGGCGACCGCCTGGACGACGATGATCCAGATGCGCTGGACGCCAAGACGCGGCTTCAGGAAGTCTTGCAGGCGGGCGGCGGCGAAGCCCCCGTCTATGAGCTGACCGGCGTCGACGGCCCACCCCACCTGCCGGTGTTCCACATGCGAGTGCTGGTCGGGGA